>QYPU01000031.1 GCA_007280145.1 Dehalococcoidia bacterium
AATCAAATACCAGCGTAAAGCATCAGCTCCATAGCTTTCAAGTACTGCCCCTGGGTCAACTACATTCCCCTTAGCCTTGCTCATCTTTTCACCCTGAGCATCAAGAATATGCCCCAGGCAGATGACATTCCTAAAACAAGGTCGCTCAAAAATCAAGGTGGATAGGGCATGCAAGCTATAAAACCAACCGCGGGTCTGGTCAACAGCTTCAGAAATATAATCAGCGGGGAAACCTTGCTCAAACTTATCACGATTTTCAAAAGGATAATGCCACTGAGCAAAAGGCATAGCCCCAGAGTCAAACCAGCAATCAATAACCTCAGTCTGCCGCTTCATTTCCCCACCACACTTAGAGCAAGCAAATGTAATATCATCGACAAAAGGACGATGCAAGTCTAACGGTTCAATCAAACCTTTGAGATTTGGCTTCGCCTTCAATTCCTCAACGCCACCGATACACTCATAGTTGCCACAGCTTGAGCAACTCCAGATATTCAGAGGCGTTCCCCAGTAGCGCTCTCGGGAAAAAGCCCAATCAACATTATTCTCCAACCAATCACCGAAACGACCATACTTGATATGCTCCGGATACCAGTTAATTTCAGCATTTCCTGAAATAAGTGCATCTTTCTTAACTGACGTCCTGATATACCAGGTTCTTTTAGCATAATAGAGGAGCGGCGCTTCACAGCGCCAACAAAATGGATAAGTATGAATTATTCTCTCACTGCGGTAGAGCAATCCCCTTGATTTAAGTTCTTCCAGAACAAGAGGGTCGGCTTCCTTGACAAACTTGCCAGCAAAAGAGTAAGTGCCTGTAACCCTGCCCTCCAAGTCTACTGGCTGAACAAAATCCAATTCTTCGCTTTTCCCAACCTCAAAGTCAACTTCACCGAAAGCCGGGGCAACATGAACAATTCCTGTGCCCTCCTCCAGGGAAACAAAATCGGCGGGAATCACGCGATATGTCAAATCCATCTCCACTGGTTGTAAGGTCGACATCTCATACGAAAGACCTTCTTGACTAGCATCAGAGCTAAAGCGCCTTCTTTCAACTCCAAAATCATGAGGATTAAACAAAGGCTCATATTCAAGCCTTACAAGGTCTTTACCAAGAACAGTAGCCACCGAGTTATAACCATCAAGTTGGATTCTCCCCACGAGCGCTGAAGCCAAAATTAGATAATCCTCAGGCCCTTCCAATATGTCATATTCCGCTCCTGGAGCTACAGCCAAAGCCGTATTACCTGGCAGTGTCCATGGTGTTGTCGTCCATGCCAGAAAAAAGGCAGGCTTAGTCGAAGAAGTAGGCCAAAGAAAAGAGTGAATCCCTGTTCCCTCATTCAGTGAATTAGTGGCAAGTTTGAACTTTATGTAAACCGAAGGGTCTTCAGTGTCATCGTTGTAGCCCAGGGCTACCTCATGAGAGCTAAGAGAGGTACCGCATCTTGGGCAATGGGGGGTAACCTTATAACCCTGGTAAATCAAGCCTTTGTCCCACAACTGCTTCAACGCCCACCAACAAGATTCAATATAGCTATTGTCCAACGTGATATAGGGATGCTCCATGTCCAACCAGAAACCGATGCGCTCGGTTATAGCTTCCCATTCCTTAAGATAATTAAACACGCTCTCTCGGCAATGAGCATTGAATTGAGCTACGCCGTAGTCTTCAATTTGGAATTTGTCGGTAAAGCCCAGCATCTTCTCTATCTCCAGCTCCACTGGCAGACCATGCGTATCCCACCCTGCCTTGCGCGGTGTATAATAACCTTTCATCGTTCTATACCTGGGGATAACATCCTTATACACTCGAGATAATACATGATGAATTCCCGGATTGCCGTTGGCTGTTGGCGGTCCCTCATATAGAGTAAACTGCGTCGCCCCAGACCGTGCTGCAACGCTCCTCTCAAAGATACGATGTTCCTTCCAAAAACTGAGGGTGTTGTTTTCCAGTTGAGGAAAATTTACCTTGCTACTTACCGGCTTAAACATTGTCTAACGCTTCTTAAATAGAATAGCTACTTTTCGCCCTTCACCTTCACCCATGCTCTCAGTGACAACATCTGGGGTATCAGCTAAAGTCAGATGAATAATACGACGCTCATCCGCAGGCATAGGTTCAAGGGTTATCAAATGTCGGCTTGTTTTCACCTGCTCTGCCAAACGCAAAGCTAAACTCCGTAACGATTCATAACGGCGCTTTTTATAGCCAGCGATATCGACATTTATCGGCACCCACATCTTCAACTTCTCAGCAACTATAAGCCTAATAATGTATTGCAGAGAGGCTAATGTCTGACCACGGCGACCAATCAAAATCCCCAGGTCATCGCCTTCAATGTCCAAAGCCACCGGCAGATTACCCTTAGTCGCTTGAGTCGCGGTAACCTCAGCATCTAGCCCCATAGACTCAATTAGCGTTTCAGCAACCTCTCTAGCCACCTTAACTACATCACCATCCCGAGGCTGAGCCAAAAGCTTCACCTTGACCTTAGCTTCCTCAACACCCAACCCAAGGACACCAGACTTACCTTCTCTCAAAACAGTAACTTCTACTTGGTCCTCATCCACACCTAATTGCTCCAGTGCTGCCTGAACGGCTTCCTGGACTGTTTTAGCGGTTACCTCTACCTCTTTCATCTTTTAAAGCGGCCTCTCTTCTGCTCCGAAGCTTTCTTTATCATCTTGGACTGTTCGGATGCCTTCCCTGCTGCCTTAGACGGCTGCTGTGCCGCCGGTAACTTCCGAGTTGGCGCTGGTCCCCGGGCAAACGGATTAGTCAAATAACCCCAGCCGCCGGTAACAAAATACTGAATTACAATGCCGATTATATTCGAAACTACCCAGTAAAGAGCCAGACCACTAGGAAAAGACAAGGTAAACATAGCAAACATCAGTGGCATCATCAAGGTAGTCATTTGGGTCATAGACTTCTGCCTGGGGTCGGTAGCCGGTGCTGTCACCATTTTTTGCTGTACCCACATCGTGGCACCGACCAGTATAGCCAGAATAAGGTAACGGTCAGGCTGTGACAGTTGGAGCCACAGAAAATTCTCATTCAGTGGTACTGCCTGAGCAACTACCTGCCATGAATAGAGATGCTGAGATAGGTCTAATAGATTTTCCGGACTAGCAGCCAGAGCTCTCATAATAGACTGATAAAGAGCAATCCAAATAGGCAACTGGATAAGCATAGGCCAGAGACAACCCAGAGGGTTTATTCCGGCTTCCTTATACAGCTTCATCGTCTCCTGCTGTAATTTCTGCTTGTTTTTAGCATATTTCTTTTGGAGCTCCTGAAGCTTTGGCTGCAGCGATTGCATGGCTTTCGTAGACTGAGTCTGCCGCGCGGTAAGAGGAAAGAGCACCAGCCGAACAACAACAGTGAAAATGATGATTGCAAAACCAAAGTTACCACCCACCATGGTAGTTAAAGCAATCAAGCTATTGAGTATCGGCTCAAGGATGATAGTATTCCACAGCTCAATCATAATCAGCTCTAATCAATATCCGAATAACAAAGCTCCCAGACCTTTTCCCCACTTTGCACATCTACACCGCAGACACAACGGTTTCTCGCATGAACATAAACCATATTCTCCTCAGCATAGAGGGGAGCCATAACCGAATAACCAATAGACACAGTGCGCTCCAATGCTCCACCATTAGCCTCAAGCACATACATCTCTCCTGATTTCGAAACTGCTATTAGAAGATTATCTGCCAGAACAGGCGTTGACACAATTGGAGTATCAGCAGTAAATTGCCATAATTCTGTACCCGTCCTGGCACCGAGAGCATAGATTCTATGGTCAAGGCAACCAGCGTAAACAACACCATCCTTAACCACTGGATTTGCCCAGAACCAGTTGCCGCCCTTAAACCTCCATTTCTCTACACCGTTGGCGCTATTAATGGCATAAAGGTAATGGTCAAACGTACCAAAAAAGACACTGCCGCCAGAAACTACAGGAGATGAAGCAATGGCTGCTGGTAATTCAATTTCCCATAGCAAGCTGCCATCTTGACTGGATAGAGCATAAAACTTGCCCTCATAGTTGCCAACATAGACAACCCCATCTTTAACCACCGGGGATGTCCATATTTTATCCCCGGTTTCAAACTCCCATTTTAGGTCCCCGTAAATTGTATCCAGGGCATAGACTTTACCGTCAGAACTACCGATATATATGGTACTTTCATCCAGTGCCAAATCACCAACAATGGCCCCAGCAGCCTCATATTTGTCATGAGGATAAACCCATTCATTCTCTTTCCGTACAGGAAAGACACGCCCCTCACCTCGAGCCGATGGGCTCACCGCCAGTACTTTACCCTCGGCTCCACCACCCTTAACGTAATAAGTCCCCACATAAACCAGATTATCAGTCACCGCTGGGGTGCTATAAATGTTCACTGCAACTGATGCCGGAGCACAACCCAGAGGACCACACATCGAGCCCGGGGCGGCCGGGGCTTCAATAGCGAAAACCCATTCCCCTTCGCCGGGAAAGGTTACTTCTCGATTTCGAGCTGAAGGGTCAACTGCAAATACTCTGCCATCCATCGACCCAAAGTAGAGGGTGCCATTATAGCTAGCAAATCCTGACCATCCCTGCGATGCTGGCCCTCCACAACCACCACCCCCTGATGGAGTGACACAGCTAAAAGCAACTAGGCTAAGAACAGCAAGGGGTAGTAACAGAATCAATGCTCTGTTTAATTTAATTGTAGCGAAATTAAATCTCAACTTACTCTCTTCTAACAGTTAATAGCCGAGTGACTTTACGGTACCGGGTCATAGCCACCGGGAGACCATGGATGGCAACAAGCTATGCGCTTAACCGCAAGCCAACCTCCTTTAATCAATCCATATCTCTCAATTGCCTCACAAGCATAATGAGAACAGGTAGGAGTAAACCGACAAGAAGGTGGGGTAACTCGTGATATGGTGGATTGATACAGACTAATTAACTCCAGTGCCAACCATTTCATCTTTGTCTCTTAGCAAATGAGCCCGCGCCAGCAATCTGTCTATTGACTCCTTGAGCTGATGGTAATCAGCAGGCACAGCGCTTCGGCGAACAATAAACACTATATCCCACCCTGCCTTTATTGGTGTCAAACGTACTATCTCTTTTAGCAAACGTTTCATCCGATTACGTACCACAGCTTTACCCAAACCTTTAGTTGCCGAAAATCCACACCTGCTGAACTCAAACCCGTTGGGCAATGCTTTTATCTCTATAAGGTTGTCCGCCCAAGCTTTGCCTGATTTATAAACAGCTAAATACTGGGCTCTCTTTGTCAAAGCCCATTTTTGGGTCATACTACTAAACTGGCGTCAACCGCCACCTACCCTTAAGCCGTCTTGCCTTCAAAACTTCCCGCCCACCACGGGTTACCATTCTAGCACGAAAGCCGTGCTTACGTCTTCTTGGAATTCTCTTCGGCTGATACGTCCGCTTCGGCACTTTGCTT
The DNA here is from genome assembly GCA_007280145.1 of Dehalococcoidia bacterium. GTDB lineage: Bacteria > Chloroflexota > Dehalococcoidia > GIF9 > UBA5629 > QYPU01. The sequence goes on from QYPU01000031.1 coordinate 5,488, forward strand.
CTCCTTTAAAGGCTGCGCTTTTCTTTCAAAACCGCCTAGTTGGCGAGCATGATCTGGGGTATAAGGCAGCAATGCTAAGAAGCGAGTTCTTTTTATTGCCAGCGCCAGCCGCCGTTGGTGCTTAGCGCAAACCCCTGTTCGTCGGCGTGGCTGAATTCTACCACGGTCAGAAATATAACGCTGCAACCTAGAAATATCTTTGTAATCTATCCCAATCTTCTCGGCACAAAAAGGGCAAACTCTAGGTTTAAAAACAAACCGGCGACTTTTTTCTCTTCTATCTTTTACCCCCGCACCTCCCGCTATTTTTTTAATCTTCGCCTCCTTTTTAAAAAGTAAAAACTAAATGCTAAAAAGGTAAATCCTCAGGTTCCACCTCCTCAGCGATATCCGCAGGGAACTCTTCGCTGGGAAGAGGAGCTACAGCTTGCCTGTCAAGGAATAATACCCTATCAGCATTTACTTCAAGTGTAGTGCGCCTTTGACCATCCCGGTCTTCCCAAGTTCTGGTGCGTAAACTACCTTCGACATAAACAAGCTTTCCTTTAGTCAAAAACTGGTTACAACTCTCAGCCTGCTTTCTCCAAGCAGTTACTCTGAACCATTCAGTTTCCTGTTTGCGCTCCCCGTCAGGCGCAGTATAAACACGATTAGTAGCAATACTGAATGAAGTTACCGGGGTCCCACTAGGTGTAAAACGCATCTCCGGGTCGCTACCGAGATTTCCAATAAGCATAATTTTGGTCAAACTTGCCATGTCAACGCTCCTTACACTTTTTTAATCCCCTAACTTTATCAGCAGATGCCGTAGAACATCATTAGAAAGCCTAAGCTTCGCTTCTAGCTCCATAGTTAAGGATGGCTTCAGTTCAAGCTGAGCCAACACATAATTCCCTTCGGTAAATCGTTTTATAGGATAAGCCAGCTTTCTCCTTCCCCATTGACTCACTTCGGTTACACTCCCACCACTTTTGCTAACAAGCTCACTTATCTTATCTATAGTATTAGGCACATCCTCATCAGTCACCTCAGGACTAATTATAAACACTACTTCATAATTGGACATTCTATCACACCTTTAAATACAAAGCTTATGTATTTTATAACATATCAAGAAAAACAGCAACAAGCTTGCTTCAAGACTCGAGCTTTTCTTGCATTTTAGTTGCTTCTGGCTTATATTTCTACTTGAACAAAGGAGGCATCCTTGGAAATTAGTATCATCGGACTGCCTAAGAGTGGCAAGACAACGATTTTCAACGCTCTGACCAGAGGCAAAGCAGAGACTACAGTTTATGCCCCGGCTGCCCTGGCACCTAACGTGGGAGTATCTAAGGTACCAGAGCCGAGATTACAAATCCTAGACAAAATATTCCAGCCAAAGAAGATAACTCCAACCGAGGTAAAATATGTTGATATCGCTGGTGCAGGCAAAGGCTTTGGTAAAGATGAAGGGATAAGCGGGCAATTCCTGAACTACCTTAGTAACGCCGACGCCCTGCTCCAAGTAGTGCGAGTCTTCGAGGACGAAAAGGTACCCCATGTTGAGGGAAGCATCGACTCAAAGCGCGATATGGCTACAATGGATTTGGAACTTATCTTCTCCGATTTAGCCATAATTGAAAGGAGAATTCAGCGGCTTGAAGTCTCCTTAAAAGGTGCTAAATCATCGGAGCGCGACCTGCTTTTGAAAGAGCAAACCCTGCTTCAAAAAATTAAGTCAGGATTAGAAAAAGATATGCCAATATGGCAACAAGGTTTGACTACCGAAGAAATTAGAGGCCTAGCTAATTATCAATTTCTTACTGCTAAACCCATGCTAGTAATCGCTAATATTGGAGAAAGGCAGCTAGCGCAGGCTTTCTCCATCGAGGCTGAGCTACGCATGGCCTATTCTTATCCTCAATTCGAGGTGGCGGCTTTATGTGGTAAGCTAGAAATGGAATTAGCCCAACTCAGCGATGCTGAGGCTGAAGAATTTCGTGGTGCCATGGGATTGACTGAGCCAGCACTTGGCCGCATTATCAGACTTTCCTACCAGCTCCTGGGGCTAATCTCTTTCTTTACCACGGTCTCGGCAGAATTAAAGGTCTGGACCATTCCCGAAGGAACCACTGCCTTAAAAGCAGCAGGGAAAATCCACTCTGATATAGAGAAGGGCTTTATCCGAGCTGAGGTAATAAGTTATCACGATTTAGACAGGTGTGGCAGCTTAGCTGAAGCACGGAAACAAGGCCTCCTCAGACTCGAAGGCAAAAAATACATTGTCCAAGATGGAGACATAATAACTTTCCTGTTTAACATCTAAGAGAGAGTTGACTCTGACTGAGCCAGCCATGATTTGCTCAAGGGAACTACTCACACTCAATATTATATAGCTTCTCTGAGAGCTACCAGCTTCACTGAATCGTTTCAATATCCTCTTGCGAGATGGTATAATTATCCAAAAGATAACAGACTGAATAACAAGGAGAGGTAATGAAACAAAAGCTAAAGGTTATCACCTGGTTTAATGAGGTAACCAAAAATGATATTCCTCTAGTAGGTGGTAAAGGAGCAAACTTGGGGGAGATGGTTCATGCCGGAATCCCCGTGCCGAATGGTTTTATCGTTACCGCAGATGCCTATTTCAAATTTCTAGAAACCACGAAGCTCGTAAGCGAAGTTCGCCAATGCCTCGAGGGTTTGGATGTCAATGACAGCAGAAAGCTTCAGGAGGTATCTAATCTGATTAAGAACAAGATTTCTAGCTCTCCAATGCCTGGCGATATGATTAATGAGATTAAGGGAGCCTATCGTAAATTGGGTAGAGGGCTGGTGGCGATACGTTCCTCAGCTACGGCTGAAGATTTACCCGGGGCATCTTTTGCCGGGCAGCAAAGCACTTTTCTTAATATAGAAGGTGAAGATGAGATAGTAGCAGCAATACGAGATTGCTGGGCATCTCTGTTTGAATCAAGAGCCATATTTTACAGGGTTCAGCAGGGTTTCGACCATTCCAAGGTGGGCATTGCAGTGCCAGTGCAAAAGATGGTGCAATCAGAGACTTCCGGGGTTATGTTCACCGTGGAACCTTTGACCAGCGATAAGACGAAGATTCTTATTGAAGCAGTTTACGGCCTGGGTGAAGCTATTGTTTCTGGTGAAGTTACTCCTGACCAGTATCTGCTGGACAAAGAAGGGTTTAGAATTATTGATAAAAAAACAAGGAAGCAAGATTGGCAGCTAGTAAGAAATCCAAAAGCACTGGCAGATGAACTTGAAGTGAATATTAAAATCCCTGTTCCAAAGTCAAAGCAAGCTATGCAAAAATTGACTGATGAGGATATCGTTGCTTTAGCTAAATTGGGCAAAACGATCGAGGATTTGTACCAGTTTCCTCAGGACATCGAATGGGCAAAACAGGATAGAGAGCTATTCATCGTTCAAACTCGGCCTGTAACTACTTTAAAAGCAAAGGGGGAGGTTAAGCCACTTCCTGAAATCGAAGCTGAAGCTATTCTAACTGGTATTGCAGCCAGTCCGGGGATAGCTGTTGGCACAGCTAAGATTATATCTGGAGCCTCTCAAATAGACAGGATTAAGAAAGGGGACGTTCTGGTGGCTGAAATGACAACTCCAGACTTTGTGCCAGCAATGAAGCGAGCTGTGGCTATAATCACTGAGCGTGGTGGCAGAACTGCTCACGCAGCCATTGTTAGCCGCGAGCTGGGTATCCCGTGTGTAGTTGGTACAGAAACGGCAACTAAGATTCTTAGTGATGGGCAGGAAATCACTGTGGATGGCTCGCGGGGGCAAATCTATGCAGGCAGGGTAGCAGAGGAAGCAAAAGCCGCTCCTGCTGTTATTAGCGGTGAACGGATTAAAACACGGACTAGAGTCTATGTAAACCTGGCTGAGCCAGACTTGGCCAAGACGGTGGCAGCAAGGAATGTGGATGGAGTTGGTTTGCTTAGAGCTGAGTTTATGATTGCCCAGATGGGCGAGCATCCGCGGTTCATGCTAGACGAGGGAAGGAGCGAGCAATTTATAGAAATGCTAACTCAAGGCATCGACACTTTTACCAAAGCATTTTATCCTCGCCCGGTGGTTTACCGGACTACCGATTTCAAGACCAATGAGTACAAAAACTTGCGCGGTGGGGACAAATACGAGCAAGTCGAAGAAAACCCGATGCTCGGTTACCGGGGTTGCTCTCGATATACTCATGAATTTGAAGTTCTCAGATTGGAAATAGAAGCTATTAAGAAAGTATGCCAGCAGTATGACAACTTATATGTTATGATTCCCTTTGTTCGCTTTGTGGATGAAATGGATAAGATAAAAAAGCTTTTTGTAGCTGAAGGATTATATCAATTCCCTAATTTTAAACTGTGGATGATGGCTGAGGTGCCATCAAATGTCTTCCTTATAGACAAGTTTATAGATGTTGGTATCGACGGCATCTCTATAGGCTCTAATGATTTGACTCAGCTTATCTTAGGAATAGATAGAGACAATCCCAAGCTAGCAGCACAATTCGATGAAAGAAACGAGGCGGTGCTTCTAGCCATAGAAAGGCTTATTACAACTTCGGTGAACAAAGGCATCACCTCTTCTATTTGTGGACAGGCGCCTTCAGTCTATCCGGAACTTACTGAGAAACTGGTGAGTTGGGGGATTACCTCGGTTTCGGTAAGCCCAGACATGATTGATGAAGCAAGGCGCATAATTGCTGCCGCAGAAGCAAAGGTTGGTTAATCAGAGGATTGCAATAGAGGAGGGGGGTATAATTTAATGATTCACCCAGCAATTCGACAGCGAACAGAAGAGGCAGAAGAAAACCTCTCCCCCCATGCATCAAAAAGCAGGCTTAGCCAAGGCAGACTTAAGTGGGAGGCACCTTGCCCAATACGAACAGATTTCCAGCGCGACCGTGACCGAATTATTCACTCTAACGCCTTTCGTCGCCTAAAACACAAGACTCAGGTTTTTATTGCCCCAATAAGTGACCATTATGTAACACGGCTTACGCATACTTTGGAAGTTTCTCAGGTTGCTCGGACTATATCCAGGGCGCTAAATTTTAATGAAGACCTAACCGAAGCCATTGCTTTGGGCCACGATTTGGGGCATACTCCCTTCGGTCATGTGGGTGAGGATGTCTTAAATGAGTTCTGCCCCGATGGTTTTAGGCATAATGAGCAAAGTTTAAGGGTAGTCGATCTACTCGAAAAAGATGGGCAGGGGTTGAACCTTACTTGGGAAGTACGAGATGGTATCTTAAACCATTCTAAAAGCCAGATTGATATCCTTGGAGAAGGTTGGGGCAAAGTTGGTACTATTGAAGGTCTAGTGGTCAAGATGGCTGACATCGTTGCTTATATCAACCATGATGCTAGCGATGCTATAAGAGCTGGGATTATTGCTGAGAATGATTTACCTGACTCTGTAGCGAGGATTCTTGGTCATTCCTCATCCCAGCGAACTAACACCCTGGTCTGCGATATCATCAGCCACTCCTTGGCAACTATCGACGACACCAAGGTAGAAAAACCAACCATAGGCATGAGCCCTCACATTCTAAAGGCAGCCAATAGCCTCCGCGAGTTCCTTTTTGACAGAGTATATAATCCCAGTTTAGCGAACGAAGAGACGGAAAGGGCAAGAGAAACGCTGCGTCTCCTCTACTCGTATTTTCTAACACACGAAGAGGAATTACCTAATGAGTATACTTTGCGTGAAGACAATATAGAGCGTAAAGTTACCGACTATGTCGCCGGGATGACTGACCAGTATGCGCTGCGAATAGCCGAGGAAATTTCACGCCGAAAGACAATAGCTTCCTAGTACTGTCCCCCTGGGGTAAGCGATCGAGATTCTAAAATGAGTGTAATCGACGAGATAAAACAGAAGCTCGACATTGTGGAAGTTGTCTCTGAATATGTGAGCCTCCAAAAGTCAGGGCGAAATTTCAAGGCCTTGTGTCCATTTCATGCTGAAAAGACACCGTCGTTTTTCGTGTTCCCGGAGCGGCAAAGTTGGCATTGTTTTGGAGCTTGTGGTACCGGCGGTGACATTTTCTCCTTCCTCATAAAGAAGGAAGGGCTTGATTTTAGCCAAGCGCTTCGCCTTTTAGCTGAAAAGGCCAATGTCACTTTGGCTGCCCCGTCTAGTATGCAAAAGGGAGCTGAAGATAAGAAAACAGAGAACTTATTTCAAATCAACGAAGCAGCCGCTGAATATTACCATCACTTGCTCCTGAATGCTTCGGCTGGCGAGACAGCAAGAAATTACATAGCCCAGCGAGGCATATCACTTCAAACCATTAAGAACTTCCAGCTAGGTTTCAGCCCCGAGGGATGGGAGGTCATCCGGCAGTACCTGGTAAGTAAAGGTCATGAGGAGACAGAGTTACTAGCTGCTGGCCTAATATTAGAACGGGAGGGTGGAGGCAGTTACGATCGATTTCGCAATCGGTTAATGTTTCCTATTCGAGATATTCAAGGTCGCGTTGTAGGCTTCGGCGCTAGGACGCTGGATGAGTCTTTACCTAAATATATCAACTCTCCTCAGACATTGATTTTCGACAAGAGCAGCAGCCTTTATGGGATTGACCGGGCTAAAACAGCCATCCGCCGAGACAATCTCGCAATAATCACAGAAGGCTATATGGATGTCCTCACAGCTCACCAGCACGGGATAGAAAACACAGTTGCCGCTATGGGGACAGCTTTGACCGAGAAACAAATATCCATCCTCAAAAAGCTGACGAAGAACTTGATACAAGCTCTTGATGCTGATGCCGCAGGAAAACAGGCCATTTCAAGGAGCGGGGAAATGGTCGATAAAGTACTGCCGGTACCACCATCGGTTGACGGGTACGGGTGGGTAAAATATGAAGATGCTCAGGGTGTTGAAGTAAAAATCATCATCTTGCCTCCAGGCAAGGATCTGGACGAGGTAATCAGGGAGGATGCTTCCCAATGGCAAAAGCTGATAGCAGATGCAAAACCCATGATTGACTTTATTCTCGATACTGCAATTGCTGAAGTTAATTTGGGAAATGCTAAGGATAAGTCTTCGGTCGTAGAGAAGCTCTTACCGCTACTTTCCGAAATGAAGGATCCAATACGGCAAGATCACTATATTCAGAAGCTTGCTCAGTTATTGAAAATTGATGAGGGCGCAGTGAGAGATGCATTTGCAAGATTTAGAGCCATTGAGAAAAAACGGAGGAGGAACAAAGACTTTCGCAGTTTCACCCCCGTGATCCCTGCCCTTTTTTCATCAAGCCCTGTTGAAGAATATTGCTTAGCCTTATTGCTTCAATTTCCAGAACTTAGGCTAGAAGATATGAGACTACAGCCAGATTATTTCGAGCACAGTGGAAATCGAGAACTATTTCTAAAATGGCAACAAAACGATGAGTATGTCTCACTTAAAAATAGCCTCGATAGCACTCTTCATGAATATTTGGATAACCTGCTGGCTAAGACTTTCCCCCCGTCTCTCAAAGAGAGCAAAGTAGAACAGCAACAAGCCCTGAATGACTGCATCGTTCGCCTGCAAGAGAAACGGCTGAGGAGCTTGGAAGCCAAGAAAGAAGAGCTTTTGGCTATGGAAGCAGAGACAGGGGGACTGGCAGCACAATTAGCCAAGCTGGAGGAGCAAGGTATAGAAGAGAGCAAGCAGCTTAAGGAGGTTTTCAGCAAACAAGGGCATAGGCACCAACCAGCAGCAAGGAGGAGCGAGTAGTGAGTTCATATCAGGGTGACGAGCTTCAATCCCATCTCCTGTATAGGAATGGTGGTGGTGAGTCAGACTCTGAGGATATTCTTGATATGAGGTCTGAGGTTGAGTCACCAGGACTTCCTGCCAGTGGTCGGGGCGCTTCTGGTGAAGAGGGGCTAGAGAAAGATATTGCTAAAATTGCCTTGCCTTGGGAAGATGAAGAATCTGC
>QYPU01000006.1 GCA_007280145.1 Dehalococcoidia bacterium
GCATACGGGTCATGTCCTGCTTCTTGTGCAGGTCGTCGGTGTTCTGGTGGATGTGGGTAAAGCGGCTAATCCTCTCCCCGGTGAGATGAGAGATGGCGGTGCACAGGTCTTGGTTCTCTGGATTGGCTGCTTCATCGAACGTGGTTCCGAGGGTATTGATGCAGTCCATCTGGCGCTCATCTGCTCGGTTGATAATCTCGCCGTCGAAGTAGACGTTCCGCCTCATCTTGGCCAGTCCCTGGATGTACTGTTCCTTTGTCCTCATTTTTCCTCCTTACTTAATTGGTAACTAATTTGTGGCCCTAACGTTTCATTCGGCCGGGTAATTAGTTGATGCTATGGTACTACAGGCGGATAAAAATGTCACGTAGGGTGACCTGCCCCGATTCATTGTACCGCTTCTTGAGTTAGGGTTGTTGGTATGGGGACCGAAAAGAGTATAATAAAAGAGCCATACGCAGACGCACTCAAGCGAGTATAATTAAGAAATGAACCATACTGTAACAGTGGCTGCAAAAGACAAAGCCCGTCAAGAAATTGCCACACTGGTTGCCAGGTATCAAAGCCTACTGCCAACCAGCATCAAGAAGTATACCGAGGCTGATACTCGAAGGGAATTCATTGAGCCTCTATTCGGTGCCTTGGGATGGGATGTATACAGTCGGGAAGAGGTAGCTGAAGAGGTTAGAGCAGCCGCCGGGCGGGTAGACTATGTTTTTAAGCTGCGGGGGGTCTCCCAGTTCTATCTAGAGGCTAAGGCACTGCGAGCCGAGCTCACTAAACCCGAATATATCAAGCAAGCGATTACCTATGCCTACAATAAGGGAATAACATGGGCAGTCCTTACCGACTTCGAAGGGCTACAGCTCTATAACGCTCAAACAGGCCGCCTTTTCATCAATCTTTCTTGTGATAACTATCTGGCAGACTTTGATGACCTGTGGCTTCTATCCAGGCAATCACTTGAAACTAATGCCTTAAATGAGAGAGCGGAGAAATACGGAGCGCTTCCTCCAAGACTGGGGATAGAACAGCAGCTTTACAATCAGCTCCGCCAGTGGCGTGAACAGCTTTACACTCAGATATACCACTATAACAAAGACCTGAACCTGAACTACAGCCAGATAGACGAGGTCATTCAGAGGCTGTTCAACCGGCTCATCTTCATTCGCACCTGCGAAGACAGGAGAATAGAAGACAAAGTTTTACTCGGCGCAGTTCATGAATGGCGAAGCAGCGGGCGTAAGGGAGAGCTCATTAAAATACTGTGCCGCATCTTCAGGGATTTTGACGGCTACTATGACAGCGACCTTTTCACCCTTCATCTCACCGACAAGGTCTTCATTGACAGTGTAACCATTGAGAGCATCATTGACGGTTTGTATGAAATCCCCAAAGGCATAGCCAATTATGACTTTTCCCTCATCGATGCCGACGTATTAGGTGCAGTATATGAGCAGTACCTGGGACATGTAGCCACCGTAGTCAAGCAGCGAGCCAGGGAAGCCCAAATTCGGATGGACCTGGGCTTCCCTTCAGAGCCAACCTTCGAGCTTACCGCCAAGAAACAGCGCCGCAAAGAGCATGGAATTTATTATACCCCCAGGTTTGTAACCGACTATATCGTCAAGCAGACCGTTGGATGTTTCCTTAAAGAGCGCAGCCATAACGAAATAATCAATATTAAGATTTTAGACCCGGCCTGTGGCTCAGGCTCTTTTCTGATTCGTGCCTATGATGAACTTTTACGCTACCACGCCGAGGCTAAAGGTAAGCCTGTATCCCAGCTCGACCAGTGGGAACGCCTGCCCATTCTCACCGGCAATATCTTCGGTGTTGACCTGGATATGCAAGCAATTGAGATAGCTCGCCTGAATCTGCTGCTACGCAGCCTGGCGAGACGAGAGACCTTGCCCAGCCTCGCCGATAACATCCGCCAGGGTAACTCCCTGATTTCAGGTACTGAGGACAAACTCAAGGGTTATCTTGGCAATAACTGGCGAGAAAAGAAGCCTTTCAACTGGGAGGAACAATTTGGGGATATAATAGCTAAAGGCGGCTTCGATGTAGTCATAGGCAATCCGCCTTATGTGCAATCAAGGAACATCATTGACGATGCAGAAAGACACTATTATTGGGCTAAGTATGTTACGGACACAAATCACTCTGACATTTTCTCCTTCTTTGTCCAAAAGGGCATTGGCTTACTGAAAAGCGGAGGATTCCTAGGGTTGATCTTACCTGCAACGTGGCTTAGGCTTCCAAGTTTTGCATCAATGCGTCGAATCTTGCTGGATAGCTGCGAAATTAAGAGGGTTGCCACTTTTGAGTCGATAAAGGTCTTTGAGGGCTCTGAGATAGAGCCACTAATTCTCATTGCTCAAAGAGTGTTCGAGCCAGCACGAGACAATCGTATACTATGCCAGAAGTTCTTAGAGAGGGATGGTATTGAGCCCGAGGCCGTTGGTGAAATTCCACAAAGGCTTTGTAAGCAGGCAGGTACTATCAACCTAATTGTGGACACAGCAAAGAATGAAATAATGAGTAAGCTCAGTGCTATGCCGAAGGAGCTACTACAATTGGTGCGTATCGTCGGCGGGCTACGGACAGGAGCTGATGCTAAATACATAAGGCCTAAGAAAACCGCATATGAGGATAAACCATTACTACGTGGCAGAAATGTCTACAGGTATGGCTATGAATGGACAGGGGAGTACATATGGTATAGACCCGACTTGATGAAGTCCAAGCAATGTGCAGCCCCCAAGGAAGCCCACTTCTTTGAAGCGAGAGAAAAACTACTGTTGCGCATGATAGTCGGTGGGCAAGTTATAGCAGCTTATGATGATCAGCAATTCTATCTTCTTCAGGATAACATGCTTCTCCCCAAAGAACCTAAACATAGTCTCAAATATGTTTTGGCAATTCTAAACTCGAAACTCGTCCAGTTTTTCCTCAGTAATGTAGTCTCAAATATTGCAGTAACTCAAAGTATCTTAAAGCAACTCCCCATCCGCCGCATTGACTTTGATGACCCCAACGAGAAAAAGATGCACGATGATTTGGTAGCCCTGGTAGATAAGATGCTGGAGCTAAATAAACGCCTGACACCAATCCGCGATACATTCTGCAATGAGCGCGACGAACTCCTTCACCAGATAGAACAAACAGATAAAGAGATAGACAACCTCGTCTATGACCTCTATGGGCTTACCGAGGAAGAGAGGAAAATAGTAGAAGGGGAATGAAAACTATTTAATGTGCAAGGAGATGACCTAATGGCTACCGGAGATCTCATTACCGGATCTGACGGCGGAGTTATGCTTAAAGTCGGCCCCTGGGCCAAAGGCAAGCTGTTCTATATTAAGCGATACTGCGAAATCTTCAACGCTGGTATGAAAAACAAATGGCCGACTCGAACCTATACAGACTTATTTGCTGGGCCAGGGAGATGCTCTATTAAAGAAACAAAGGAGGAAATCGACGGGTCCCCAATCATAGCCTTGAGCTGTAGAGTGCCATTCACGCACTATTTCTTCAACGAAATAGAATCCGTCGCCATGAAGTCCCTTCAAACACGAGCGAAAGGGTTTGATTCTGTTAATATAAGTTACTTCACTAAGGACTGTAATAAAGTTATAGATGAGTTAATAGAGAAGCTGCCCTCCGGCTCTTTAGACTTCTGTTTTATTGATCCGTTTAATTGGCAGATTAGTTTCGATTCTATACGGAGACTTACTAAAGGGAGGCAAATGGATCTTGCCATAACTTTCCATGTCGGGGGGATGAAGAGAGTCGCTAATAAACCCCCAAAGGACTTGCTGGCTTTCTTCCCTGACTCTAGCTGGCAACAGGAGTATAAGGAGGCTAGGAAAGTGCGCAGGCCAGCAGGTCGCGTACTACTAGATGCTTACGAGCAAGGATTGAAGGATCTGGGCTACGGTGACATAAAAGACTATGTGCTAGAGACAAATAGTAAACATGTTCCACTATACCACCTAATATTTGCCAGTAAGAATCCCAAAGGTGCAGAGTTTTGGGACAAGATTGCTGGCCGCTCCGAAACGGGACAATTGAGAATGTCAATGTGACACAGGAAAGAATTCGTTAGGAGAGAAATTGGCAGATTTAAGAATTGTTACTGGCGAATACAAGTTATTAAATGGCCTCACAACATCACCAGTTCAGCAAGTCAGCGATGGCTCAATCATAAAGAGGTTTGATAAAACACCCTTGCCTATCAAGCAGACAGATGTTATATGTCCGCACTTCCTCGAATTGAAATGGGCTTATGGCTGCCCATTCGATTGTGCCTGGTGCTATCTAAAAGGGACCTTCAGATTTCGCCCTGAGAAGACAAAGCCAGTAATCAAAGATTATGAAAAAATAGAATTGCACACTAGAAGATTCCTCAGCGAGGTTACAATCCCTGAAATCCTTAATACCGGCGAGATAGCCGACTCCCTAATGTGGGAAGGCTCAAGTGAGCCCTTCTCCAAATTTATCATCCCTATGTTCGAGGAGCAAAACAGGCACAAGGTATTGTTTGTAACCAAGTCCGACAATGTCAAAAACCTGCTGGAAATTAACCCTCATAATCAAGCCATTATAAGTTTCAGTCTTAATGCAGATGAAGTGGCAAAAAGGTGGGAAAATCGAGCTCCATCGGTAGCAAGGCGAATTGAAGCCGCAGAGAAATTGAGTGAGGCAGGTTACGAGGTAAGAATAAGAATTGATCCGATGATTCCAATTCCAGAGTGGGAGAAGTATTATGCTAATTTGGTCGAACAGATTTTTAGTAGGTTTATTCCAACTCGTATTACTCTAGGTTCGCTTCGTGGACTACAGAGTACCATAAACGGAGCCACGGATAAGAGCTGGCAAGAGTATTTGACAGAAAGGTCTAACTGGGGAAAGAAAATTGAATTCAATACTCGCTACAAGATATATGCAGCAATACTCAGCCAGCTAAAAGAAAATTACGATTATAATGAAGTTGCTCTCTGCAAGGAAACAATGGCGATGTGGACAAAGCTGGGGATTGATTATAAAACGATTAAATGTAACTGTGTATGGTAAAAAACATAGAACGGAGGAAGCTTAATGGCTGAAGCTAAAGTTGGCATTATCGGCGGTACCGGACTGTACGAAATAGAAGGCATGACCGATATAAAAGAAATAAAGATGAAGACGCCTTTCGGCGACCCGAGTGACGCTATCACTCTGGGCAACTTAGAAGAGGTGAAGATTGCCTTTCTTCCCAGGCACGGCAAGGGACACCGCATCAGCCCCACTGAACTGCCAGCAAGGGCCAACATATATGCGATGAAGTCACTGGGAGTAGAATGGATAATCTCTGTCTGCACAGTAGGCAGCCTCAAGGAGAAAATCAAGCCCCTGGATATGGTTATCCCTGACCAGATTATCGACCGCACCAGAAATAGAATAAACACCTTCTTCGGCAACGGAATAGTAGGGCATATTGCCTTTGCCGAGCCTTTCTGCCCAATCCTCAGCGATATACTCTACGAATCCACCCACGAGACTGGCATCCGAGTTCATGATGGCGGTACCTGTATCGTCATGGAAGGACCTCAATTCTCTACCAGGGCCGAATCAGAGTTGTACCGTTCCTGGGGAGCCGATATCATTTTTATGACCGGCTTGCCAGAGGCAAAGTTAGCCCGGGAGGCGGAAATCTGCTATGCCAGCCTTGCCATCGTCACCGATTATGACTGCTGGAATGAGGTCAGCGAACCGGTATCTGCAGACATGATTATAGCTAACTTGAAGCGAAGCGTTGAAACTGCCAAGAAGATACTTAGAAACGCGGTAACTAGCTTGCCTCAAAAAAGGGATTGTAATTGCGCTAACGCGCTTGAAAATGCCATCATCACTTCACCAGAGCTCATTCCAGAACAGGTGAAGAAAGACCTGGGGCTAATTATTGGAAAATATATAAAATAGGGACTCCTGATGCCGTCCAAGATCGAATTTGGCTGCCTGCCCACAGGACTTTCGGCTAAACTGGGAAAGAAATACGCAATATAACGAAAAGACCGGCAGCCAGCTTCCAGGTAGATTCGTAAAAGTCTATAGTCAAGATTGATCTAGTTCAGATAGATAGGTGACACTCACACGGTATCACTATCAGCAAAATAATAAACATGTAGCGCAGGGCTTTAGCCCTGCCCCATGCTCGTTACCACCCCGGGCAGCCTTAAAAGACTGCACTACATGCGTAAAC
>QYPU01000120.1 GCA_007280145.1 Dehalococcoidia bacterium
CCCCTGTTCATCTTTGACCACAATGTAGGAATACTTCTTGTGGTAATCCACTCCAATGTAATACACAGTGCCCTCCTTTAAAATTATTTGCTCTTATTATCTCTCATCTAAGGTGCACTATGCTTTCATGTTACCTCGCAAAGACGAGAGGAGAGGCGATGTGTCACTAATCATATGAACGAGTACATATTGTTGACATTCCGGCGCGGAATAATCTATAACTATGAAGAATGGGAGGCCAGCGACTCAGGGCATATGCCCCATATATGGGACCAAGATGTTCAGGATAGGGAAGAGTTAGGGCAGGTATTACAGATATCGGGAGTGGTATTTAAGAGGCTGGGTATCTTTATTAGATTTACCCAGCCTTTTCATTACTGATTGAACAGAATGGACTTTCGTTCAAAGGAGTGACAATCCAAGTAGCTGTTACCTAAGTTGCACGTTCTGAATATTCGTTAAGTCCCTTTACTTTGCCCAATAGGCAGTTGAGACGGTTGAGTTCTTCATGGAGAGACTATCTTCGCAGTGTAGCAATCAGCCTATCGGGCTTGAGCAGTAAGTCGAGGGCATCGTTTATATCAGAAACCACCAGGTCAGAACTCATTATTGCCTCAACCGATGCCCCCTCCCGACCCAGTGCACATACGCCAAGAGCAGATTCCTTTAACATAGAGGCATCGTTGGAGCCATTCCCTATGCAGATGGTGTTTTCCTTTCCCAGTTGCTGCACTAGTGCAAGCTTTTGGGCATCCTCTTTGCCTCCCTCTATTTTGTATATCTTAACATCAAGGTTCTCTTCCAGTTGCCAGGCACTCCCGTGAGTATCCGCAGTAACAATGGAGATACTGACCAAGCTACCGAGCTGGTGAAACCTGTCCTCTACCCCTTTGGTAATCTCGCCATCCAGGGCAATAGTGCCGTTGAGATCCAGCACTAGATGCTTGAATTTATAGCTTCCTCTGCCAGGGATGGTTATCTCTATCAATTCTTGTCCTACTTTATGATAATCTTACCTTTTGGCTGAGCTACAATCTCACCAATGATAGCTGCCTCCCCTATGCCCTCGTCATGCAGCTTTTTGAGCAGTTCCTCGGCTCCCGGTGAGGGCACGGAGATGAGTAACCCTCCAGAGGTTTGGGCATCGAACAGGATGAGTAACATATCACTAGATATATCGGTAGCCACCTCTACCATGTGGAGGCGGAACTCCTTATTGCCATATGTCCCTGCCGGGATTAACCCCATTGTAGCAAACTCTTTTGCCTCAGGGAAAACTGGAACCGCAGAAGAGTAGACCGCCATGCCAACATTGGTTCCCTCAATCATCTCGCAGGCATGACCGAGAAGACCGAAACCGGTAACATCAGTGCAAGCATGGACGTCTACTTCCATCATCAGCTCTGATGCCGTCCTGTTCAGAGTTACCATACAACTTATTGACTTGGCGACTGCTTTCTCGTCTGCCATCCCACCCTTTAGGGCGGTATTTATTATGCCTGTGCCTAGCGGTTTAGTCAGGATGAGCTTGTCGCCAACTCTGGCTCCGGTGTTAAAGACTACCTTTGCCGGGTGGATAACACCAGTGACGCCGAGCCCGTACTTCAGTTCCTGGTCTTCAACACTGTGCCCGCCAACTAAGATTACGCCAGCTTCCCGCATCTTGTCCAGCCCCCCAGCCAGGATTTCCCTTAATACCGATATATCCATCGTCTTTACCGGGAAGCAGACGATGTTCATTGCAGTCAGTGGTCTTCCACCCATAGCGTAGACATCGCTCAGGGCATTGGCAACGGCAACCTGACCGAAGGTATAGGGGTCATCAACGATAGGCGTGAAGAAATCAATGGTTTGTACGATAGCCAGATCGTCATTCAGTTTATATACGCCGGCATCCTCAGCCCTCTCCATACCCGCAATCAGGTTTGGGTAGGAGATGAGAGGCAAACCACATAATGCTCTAGCCAGGTCTCCCGGACCTATCTTGCAAGCTCAGCCGGCGCCGTGAACGGTCTCAGTAAGGCGCAACTTCTCTGCGTCATCCATTCTATTCACCTCCATCTATTCCCCAGGTGGGCCGAGTAATAGGTGATACCCGCCTGGGGTCTCCTCTACCTTAACCGAATATCCCCTGCTCTGAGCAAGCCGGGATACATTCTCTTTGGAAACCGCGCTCTCAACAAGCACTGTTATTATTTCATTTGGATTTTCATCAATAGCCTTCTTGGTTCTGACAACCGGTATGGGGCAAGAAAAGCCCCGGACATCAACCTCAACCATTGTAGTTTCCTCCTTCCACAATGCAGACTCCACTCCAGCTACAGAGATATTCCTTGAATACGGCAGGAAACTGGTCAATGATTTGCCTGACCCTGGTAGCTGGGGTTGCTTGAGCAAACTTTCCTGCCATGCGGTTGGCTCTGGCGGCAATTATAGCTGCCTCATGTAGCTCCATCTCAGCATAGGCAAAGGCGGAGACCAAGCCAGTTATGGTATCACCCGTCCCCCCGATGGCCTCAAGCTCAGGCACATCGGGCTCGGCGATGGTCTCCAGAATACGCCCGCCATCGACTATATAATCGACCGTCCCCTTGACCAGGAGCAGCCTGGCTGCGCTCTTATTCCGGTAGGCGGCGGCAACCAATTCTGGGGTCTGGGTTATATCGGTATCGAAAAGGTGTCTGCTGATATAGGCAGGGTGTGTAGCATTAAGGTCAGCCAGGAATGCAACCTCGGTGGCATCCGGGGTGAAGATGTCAAACTTTGATGCCAGCCCTGCTGCCTTGGCGGCATACATCGAGGCAGCATCGGCGACCATCACCGGCCTTCTGGCACACCTGTCAACGGAGTCGCAAACCCTCCTCATCAGCGCCATATCGGGGAGTATATAGTGAAGCGCCAGCACATCGGGGGAAAGCTCAGGCACTCTTTGGATAAGATACTCATAAATTGAGCGACTTCCTTTACCTTCACCAATGTCCCCAGCAACTACAACCTGTGGTTGCCCTAGCTTCAGGTAATCGGTAACCGCCAGGGCGGAGCTGACCATAGCCCCGGTGCCCTGGGTGCAAGGGATGCAGTGGCCGTCAACGACCAGAAATCCTCCATCAGCACTAACCTCCCCTGTGGTCAGAGGCAGGTCTTTCATAGGGACCGTTCCGGCAATGAGCATCATAACTATCTACCTCCTTGCCAAAGGGCGAGGCATTCTTCAAGAGCTTGGTCCAACATCAAAGCACACAAGGTAAAACCGATATCCCTGGGTCGTGGTGCTTCAGTGAGCAGTTTACCAATTAGCTCGGCATGGAGGTGAGGAATATCGGGGCAGCCGCCGCCAGAGGTGTTAACGATGACGCCACTCTCTCTATTAAAGGTAATTTTCATATTGCCTGCCCTGACCATCACCCAATCGCCGAAATCAGTCACCTTAACAATTTCCAGGAGTTCTGAGGTGCCTACTTTAAGTGGCGCCACACCAACGTAGGCAGCATCTTTCTGCTTAAGAAGGCGCTCAATACCCGGCTGCTCCACCAGGTTTATTTCCACCGCCAAATCACAGCCCTTGCGCAACTCCGGCGGAGGAGCCACCAGCTTAACCAGATACCCGGCACCCTTGAGTACTTTCTCTGCTTTGATTGCATCCTGCACATCAAGAAAGAGCACCAACCCTCCACCCTCAAAGGATGTCTTTTGCTTCCGTTTAAGAACTGCCATATATATCTCCGGTCATGACTTTACTTTCTCCTGCATCAGGAAGCCAACTGCCAGGCAAAAAGCTAGACCTATGATAACTGCTATTGGGCCAAAATCTCCGGTCCCTTTGGGGCTTGAGGCCAGGAGGAAGTTGTGAGCAAAGGCAGCCCCCGCCAGCAAGCCGAGAATAGTTACTGCGGCATCGGTGTCACCCTCTCCTGAGAGAATGGTCTGTCGCAAGGGACAACCTCCGAGCAAGGTAGCCGTCAGCCCAGCCAAAAGCATGCCCGTGAAATTCCAGAGATGGTTATCATGAGCCACCGGCTGATTAACAAAGCCCCAATGGTAGAAACCAGAGGCAAAGTTGCCCAGAGCAAAGTTGCAAATTATAGCCCCGATGAAGAAGGCAACGATGCCGCTAAAGAGATAGGTGTCTCTGACCATGATGAGGTCTCGCCAGCCGCCAACAAAGCACATCCTGGTTCTCTGCGCCAGAAAGCCAACAAGTAGTCCGACAGCGAGGGAAATCCAGATTGGAGCATGCATCAAACCCGGTCCTTTTTCACTGAAAAAGATGAACCCTGGTTGAAAGATGACCAGGACGAGCAGCCCTACCATTGCCAGTGGCATCAGCCATCCAGCCACCGTATGCATTCCAGTAGAACGACCAAGGTTGAAACCTCTCCTGAGGAAGAAAATGCCGATAGCTGCTCCAGCGACGACACCTGCCAGCGCCGTAATTCCATTAAGGTCGCCCCCGGCAAGGCGAAGCAACGCTCGGATAGGGCAGCCTAAAAACACCAGCGCCCCAATCATAAAAAAGGCTCCCAATACAAAACGGACCAAAGGAGAGGAGCCACCTCTGGTTCGGAACTCACCGAAAGCAAAAGCTGAAATAAAAGCCCCTAAAACAAACCCCATGATCTCGGGCCGCAGGTATTGCACTACCCCCGCCCGGTGCAAGCCAAGACCACCGGCGATGTCACGATAGAAGCAGGCAACGCAAATGCCCATGTTTGCCGGGTTACCCCAGCTAGTCATTAGAGCCGCCAAGACCCCGAAAATTAGCCCGGCAAGGATAATCCACGTCTTTGGTGACCAAAATCTACTCAAAATTACCTCTCCTTTCTAAATTCATCAAGCCGCTTTTCAGTTTGTATCTTGCATCGTAAATATCTCCTCTCTTGATGATTCGACCAAGATGTCATAGAATACTGATAAGGATTATATCATAAGCAATTTCTTAACGCAAGATAAATATTGTTTATAGAGAAGCTGGAGTATGCCATGAATCTAGACTATCTCAAGACCTACATCGCGGTAATCAAACTGGGGAGTTTCTCAGAAGTAGCTAAGAAGCTGTCTATCAGCCAGCCCGCGGTCTCTTTTCAAATCTAGAAATTAGAGCAAGACCTTGCTGTCCGCCTGATCGACCGGAGTCAAAAGATAATCACCATGACCGAGGCTGGCAAACGTCTACTTCGTTTCGCTAAATCTGTAGAGGAGGAGCGAGACTGTCTCCGGCACGATCTTGACCAGTTGCGTGAAGAGGTGATTGGAAACTTGATTGTCACTGCCAGCACTATCCCGGGTGAATTTCTGCTGCCATCCATTATGAGTGAATTCAAAGCATTGCATCCCGCTGTAAGAGCGCAGGTGGTGGTCTCTGATTCCCTTACCGTCATTAGTGAAGTGCGAGATGGTGCCTACGAGGTAGGATTCTGCGGCACTGCACCTGAAGGGCAAGAGATGGAGTCGTTCAAGATAGCAGAAGATGAGATTGTTCTCATTGTGTTTCCAGAGCATCCCTTTGCCAAGCGCACGGAGGTGTCTTTAGCAGAGCTGGAAGGAGAACCATTCATCTTCCGCGAGGAGACTTCAGGCACACAGCAAAGCCTCCAGGCCCTCTTGTCCAAAGCTGGGCTTGACATCAACAAGTGGGTGCCAAATCTGGTTCTGGGCACAACTCAGGCCGTGGTCTCCGCAGTAGAGCTAAGGGCAGGGATTGCATTTGTGTCGAATCTGGCGATCAAAAAGAGTTTGTCCCTTGATATGGTCAAACAAGTCACTGTTAATGGTTTAAGGTTAAGGCGAGATTTCTACTGTATTTATCGGAGAGAAAGGGTAGTATCCCGACTGCTTGGGGAATTTATTGCCTTTATCCGAGCTAGGTCATTACAATCGTGAGACACGCGGTGCAACCTTAGACGAGCACATTCAAGGTGTGGCTCCACATACTATTCCTCTCGCTTAACAATCCGCCCTACTGTGCAACCAGAGGCATCTTGAAACTATCTGAAAACCAATGGGAATACCTATATAACATATGGATAGATTAGACTTTCTGCGGCTTCTTAATCCGTAATTTCGAAAGTACCAGGGCAACAAGAAGCAGAGTCCCGCTAACGAGAATAATTGTTGCCTAGACGCCAAATCAAGTATGTAGGAGAGTCCTAAGCCCCCAATAGCAAAAACAGCACTAACGAGGATTGAAAGGAGCATCATCTTCTTTAAAGCTGTGGGTAAACTGCCTCGCTATCGCTGCCGGAATAGTAAGTAAAGCTATAACGAAGATAATGCCTACAACCCTTATTAGCACCACTACCGTTAGTACAATCAGGCACACCCAGATGAGGTATAGACACTCGGTGGGAACTCCTACTCTACTGCTCTAAGCTCCTCATCAAAGGAAATGGCCAGAAACTCTTTATAGAGCAAGTCAACCACCGAGATTATGACTATGTCCAAAACCAACATCATAACTAAATCAGAAGGGGGCACAGTCAAGATATTCCCGAATCATGTAATATGATAGGTGCGATGGCTCTGTTGGCAGCCTACCCCTCAAAAATGCGCAAATTCCGTTAAGCAACAAAGGTTAGCTTTGTACCCGACATATTTAATATAAATTGGTCAGGCATTGCCTTTTCGAAGGCAAGGGCAGCTTTTCTTCCTGTACAGTGAGTCGGGATAACATAGTCTGGCCTTATTTCCTTCATGGATTTGACGGTGTCATTGATAATGGGTTCGAAAACCGGGCCGGTCAAATGGAATCCTCCCATGACCACATGCACCTTGTTTATGCCTGTAACCTCCTGGGCGTATTTCACTGTATTGATTATCCCCGAATGGGCACAACCGGATAGTATTACCAGGCCTTTACCTCTTATATTCATAGCTATTGCCGTGTCCTCTTCAATGGCGTCCCATATTTCCTTCCCATTCTCTTCGTAGAAGGCAGTTGGCATTCCCTTTTCAAAGCTTGTCCTTCGGGGAATCTCTCCTAAAAACAAGACGTCTTCATCCAGTAAAGAGTATGGTTCCTTTGTTTCCACAATTCGAAACCCCGCCTCTTCTATTTTTCCTTTTTCAGGCGAAGGCATCCCAATTTTGAAGCCCGGGACGGGTAGAAGGTATCGGTTTGGCTTGAATGCGGCAGGATGGACGACCAGTTCAAGTCCCCTTTTCCCAATCTTTGCTGCCATCTCAGTCAGTCCCCCGAAGTGGTCTATATGGCCGTGAGATAGGACTGCTGTCTCAACCTCGGCTAAATCAACATTCAAGGCATCAGCGTTCCGTGCGGCAATATCCCGGGAAAAACCAAAGTCGAAAAGCATTGTTCTTGTTCGGTCTTTCGTTGTGCAGCTAACGAGGGCGGAAAAGCCGTGTTCGGCTAAGATTGAGTTTGCCAGTTGCATGTCCTTTAGAGGGGCTGGCCTTGAGACTATAGCTGAATTGTCTCCCGATGCTATATCAATGTAGTTGTCTTCGAGGGTCAATATCTCAATCTTGTCTATCTCATTTACTTTAAACCTGTCCATAATGAATTACCCTCCTTTCGTTTTTGCTGGTTATCGATTGTTTCGTATATTGTAGGTTCAATATAACCCTGCCGGGGGACTCTGTCAACAGTACTATATCATCAATCGCATTGACAATCGTCTAAGCAGTAATTAAACTCAAACTTGCAGGAAAAGTAAGCCTTTATTAACGGAGATAGCAATAGGAGGAGGATAAAATGCCTACAGTTAAGGTTGGCGACGTCAGTATCTATTATGAAGTCCATGGGGAGGGGGAGCCGCTGCTGCTTATTATGGGCTATGGCCATAACTCGGGGCACTGGTTCAGCCAGATTCCCAGCCTCTCCCAGGAATACGGGGTGATTGCCTTCGATAACAGGGGCACCGGCCGAAGCGACAAGCCGGATATCCCGTACACAATAGAGATGATGGCGAGGGATGCCGCGGGGCTGCTTGAGGCGCTGGGCATTGATGCTGCCCATATCTATGGCGTTTCCATGGGTGGTATGATTGCCCAGGAGTTTGCCCTCCGCTATCCAGATAAGGTGATAAGCCTCATCCTGGGGTGCACTACCCCAGGAGGGCGAAACGGCATCATGCCCGATGCAGAGGCGATGTTGCTCTTCGACACGGAGCGTATGAAGCGACTGACACCGGAACAGGGAGCCAGGGAAACGCTTCCCTTCCTGTGCAATCAGGAGTTCATCGATAACAACCCGGATGTTGTTGAAGAGTATGTATCAAAGACTGTGGAATATGTCACCCCCCTTCGGGGCTTTATGAGGCAAGCAGAGGCGATAACAGCACATGATACCTATGACCGTTTGCCTCAAATCAAGGCTCCCACTTTGGTCATAGCCGGGGCTGCCGACAGGCTGGTTCCGGTCGAAAACTCGAGGATTCTTGCCTCCAGAATACCCAATGCCGAACTGGTCATCCTGGAAAATATGGGGCATTTCTTCTTTATGGAGGCGCTAGAGGAGGCGAACAAGGCAATCCTTGATTTCCTGGGTCGTCACCAC
>QYPU01000029.1 GCA_007280145.1 Dehalococcoidia bacterium
ACAAAGCAAAATGCACCAATTGCGGCACCTGCGTCAGGATGTGCCCGGTTGAACCTAAAGCTGTTGATTGGCACACGGGTGATACATCCAGGCAACCTACACATCGGTATGACCGCTGCATCCGCTGTTACTGCTGTCAGGAAGTATGCCCGGAGGGAGCTATTCTGCTACAGAGTCCATTTCTGGGCAGGTTCTTCTCCCGTGCTTGATGTTGCAGAGACTGCCTGGGCATACGACGCTGATGATGACAAATAGGTATTGCCAGGCGGTTGGTGGTTGTGATGCAATTGAGAGCCATAGGAAGTATGGGCCGGTGGATAATATTAGAACATAGCTTTATAACTGGACTGGTTTTCGGGGGGTAGGTCACCAGCAATTAATACCAGAATAAACCTCAATTAATTGGTTAGACTCTATTTTCATACAGTTTCTGGTGCAGTTTAAGCATAGCCAAGGTATCTCGTTTACAATATTCTAGTAGATTCCTTTTAATTGTCTCTGCTTCATTTCCTGCAGAATAACGTCCTTGTGCTAAATACGCAAAAGCTCCAAGAGCTGAGTCGCCTTCTGTAATTTCTAAGTCGTCATATGACATATCAGGTACCAAAGTGGGTAACGTACGTTTTATCGATGTACTACCATGAAATCCAGGATGATAATAACTTTTCTTAATAATTGCTTCTAGGTCAACTATACGTTCTATCAATAAATTTAGTTGATTTGTGAGATCTGGATATAACTGTCCTAATTTTGTTATTGTGGTCTTTTCAAAACTTGAGTATATAAAAATACTGCCACTCTTCTCCAAATCGTTAATCAGATGTTCAGCAAGGTCTCTTCTACAATCTCTACTTGGGTCAGCCAAATATTCACGGTGATCAAGAATATTATTAATATCAGACAATATATGTATTGAATATTGCGTAGGTAGTTGCGTATGCGGTGCTATAGCTGGATACAAAGGAATTGCTGTCATTACGGTTTCAAAATCGAGATAAAAAGCTGGCCATAAAATGTTTAGTAAGTCATCCTTCAATTGATCACCTATAAATGGTTGTTGTGAAATTACACAGGCCCTAACTCTGGACTGGTTTTCTGTCAGGGGGAATCCATCAGGAATATCTTCAATGCAGGTAATATTCTGTTCTCGTAATTGTTCAAATTTGGGTTGGCTCAATCGGGGTATTTCCAATATATGGTTTATTATATCCATACCAATACAATCACCGAACAGTGGGCAATTTTTACAGTCTCGTCTGAGTTCTGGTTGTGGCTTAGTTGGTGCTCCAGTAATTGTTTTTACGTAGTCAAACAATACCGCGTAAAACTCTCCAGCTCGAGCTAATACTTCATCGGTATGATCAATTTCAATAAAAAGCTCCTCATCACTCATTCCAAGTCGATAGTCTTTTGAAATTAAAAGTAGTGAAACTCCGGTAATATTGTATCCAGATTGATTAAATACCATTGTCGTATATGCCATATCATCAATGAACTCTTCTTTATCATTAACACTAGACTTTACTTCACACATATGCCAGCCTTTGCCCTTTCGCTTAAGAACATCCGCTTTAGTGATATAATCATCAATGACAAAGGTTGCCTCAAGAATAGTATTGACGCTAGGATCATTCATTAGAGTAATCGTTTCTTCTTGCATTGCAGTCTTGTTATTAGGTGCTACTAGTTTGCCGTCAGGATACAATTGTCTCGCCCGCCTATGAATTTCTAGTCCTTGTTCTATCCTAAACTGTTCTCCCAATGTCCTTGCCTCTTCGGACAGTAACTCTACCTCTTCTTCGGATCGCAATAGCCATCCTAGGGTAGGGCAAACAGTGGTATTTAGGAATATCTCTTTAGTAACATTTCTCATAACCGCTACCTTAAAATCTACAATACTTGAGTTACTGAATACATTAAACCCATTGATATGATTATGTCAAAAAAGCTACAAGCCAGCTTGTTGGAATTCAACAAGAAACCAAGATATCACGTTTCACAATCCATCTTTTGATTACTTTTGGAGATTCATTCACTTCCCATGGCTATGACCTGCCCCCAATTATTGTACCACCTTTCAAAGTAAGTGTCGCTTACAGTGATTGTATAGGTATAATCATTTGAGAATCACAAAATGCCATTGTCGCGAAATTTATAGGCGGCTACGAGATTCTTTCTAACTTCCACCGGACTACCGGCTATTTGTGCACCAAATGCACAAAGTACGTCGAAATCATACCGATACGCCCAATGATGCGAAAACAGGAGAATGTTGTGCAGGGAGGCTAGTAGCTATAAGGTGAGGCAAGCCAGTAGCCGGGTGATTTGGTGAGCTTTAATTGAGACAAGGGATTTTCCAAAATATAGCTGTGGTAGTTGATCGAAGAGATGTACGAAATCAGTTACATTCCCAAATAGCCTGAGGCAGCATTCTGTTATTATGGGGGCTTTGTGACTACGGGGTGCCAGGAACGGATTTTCTGGCTTCCAAACAGAAGCACTCCGCGTTCTCAAGTAATCGTTTCTTGTATCCGTCTGGAATAGCCTTGTCTACCTGTAATCTTGATATGAGTGTCTCCAGCTGTCGCAATATGTCCTCGGCACCGCTAATGAGATAGGCTCCTTGGTGATACCAAAAAGCCTTCTCATAATCCTCTCCTTTGGCAGCATAACGTGCTAGGTGTTCAAAGTAACTTGGTGTATGGTTGTTAATATCACTCAGCAACTCTTCATATTTGGTCAGATAGTCCTTCGATTTATAGTTAATACAGACGTCCCTTATGAAGTCAGAAGGTATGTTCTTGCGCCCATCAACAAACAATATGACTTGCTTCCCAAAACCGAGCATTAAACCTGCTTCCATATATATGTTCCCTAGAGTAGCTATTCGCATATCTTGCGAAGCTATGGCGACTCCAAAGGCACAGGATCGTATTTCCTGGCATATTGAACATAAATAGTCCCCGTGTCTTACGATTCGTGACCCTTCAAGTGGTATGAAACCCAACGCAGATAGGCTATCTGATATCTGCTGTAGAAGTGTCCTACAGCTTGGGGTTTGGTATTTTCTCGAGGGAGCCATGACAAAAACAGTTCTTGGTTTGGGGGTAACGAATTGGTCACACTCACCCGAATTCAGAGGACAGACTATCATCTCAATCGCCTTACATTCTTATAGGGGCCACGGGACTTCTTGTGGTCAATTATCCTACCCGTTTCTGTATCGATTTTGACATATCGCTTCGTTACGGGGTTTTGGATCTGTACCCGCTTGGAAAATGCGCCTCGATATTTTCCAGACCTGTCTCGTTTGGCCATAGTCTCACCCCAATCTATTGAGATTATAGAAGGCGTTACAAAGAACTGTCAACAACAACCGTGTTTAACTCGTGATACAGCTTGCTGGTCAACTCCGCAGCAGACTGGACAAGTTCACACGTAATTGCAATTTCCTGTCTGTGCGTAGGATTATTCCTCCTTGTGGGGGTCGGAAGGTTACAGGGTGCGTGAGAAATTCGCATAGGAAACCTAGGCAAATCTAAAGATGCTGCATTTGCGGAAAGCAACTGTTGAAAAAGGATTCGGTTGGTAATGAAGGCTATAGTATTGGAGCTTTGAAGATAATGTCTAAATCCCCTATCTTGATACCTTCTTTATTACCGATATATAGGGGTATAGATAAAGCCTTATTATCCATGGCTCCATGCTCTGCTATGACTCTCTCTTTCAGTTCCATAAGCTGCGGGCCGAGTACAATGGCAAATTCACTACGCTCGATTAGTTTAGTCCTTGAGGAACAATCTTCTGCATCTTTTCTCTTTTTCTCCAACTCATACTTCAGACGAGGCAACTCAGACGCAGATATTAATCTACCTACTCCGGACTTAACTGGCGGCTTTCCCTCAAACTCTTGCACTTCACGATTACCCTTATCTATGTCCTTGGATAAGGCAACCATTTTTTCTGTTAACTCCTTGTGTCTGGACTCCAATCTTTTGACAATTACTTGCATGTCCGTCAGAGCGCTCCGGAGTAATTCCTTATCATTCATGGCAGTGAAGTACAAATACCCTTCCCTTTCGGGATTGCCATAACCAGTGAATATCGTGTCGTTCAACTCATCTGATAAGAACCAATTGTGTTCTTTTCTCTGGTAACCGCTAATCTCTATGCAGCGGCTGAATAAACGTTCTGAAATAGCAGCCTCCCCCTGATATCCAGATCTATCCTCCTGGGTCACCTTAACGGCGTCTTTCAATGCTCTGTCTAACTCAGCAGACAAATTACGTGGAGCGTACTTAATAGTATCGTGTGTTTGTATGTTGAAAGCTAATTCTTGAGCCTCCTTTTGCAGGGGAATTACATGCTTATTCAGAGCAGTCATTAGACCATACTCATAGTAGACGTTCGGATTAGGAATATTTACTCCAGTACCGTTTATTGGTTGTATCATATCATCAAGTATTACAATGCAAAATTGAGACTCGATTATTTTGCCACATATTTTGGTACAAAATATATCTTGCCCGTAGGCTCTCTCTTTGACTGCAATGACTGGTTCAATACCAATCTTCACAAGCTTTTCGATGATGAGTGCCAGCATAGTCTCTATTTCCTCGGTAGAGGGGGAGGCAACAAAGCATGATTTTGAAGCACCAAGGAACTTTCCACAAGAATGGTCTTTTCGAATGAGACATTGGGAAATCTCTCTGAATTGAGTTGTTGGCAAGGGATAATCCAAGCCATAGAAGAATCTGCGTCTATAAAAGCTATCTATGCTCATATGTCATGCCTCTCTAGCAAAACTAACTTTACTTTATCACTAACCCCAATTATTGGCAAGATATGCCTACTGGATCCCAGAATTATCCCCCTGTGTTGGGATCGGAAGGTTACAACCCCTGTGAGAAATTCCTTATGTTCCAACATGGAAATTTTTGGCAATTGTACATACCTGAGTCTGTATCTCATCAAAACGGCAGGTCTTCGACGTCTATCTCCTCTTCATCCCTCGCGCTTGCGTTTATCCTACCCAAGTGTTGTTTAGTCAAGTAGTTGATCAGCACACCAGAGAGATTGACAGCAAGCTCAGCAAGCTCACGAGGGATTACACTCTTTGAAGGGCCCTTCCCGTGCCCCACACCAAGTTCCTCGTTCCTAATAATTGCAACGCACCGCAGAATATTCTCTTCGAATGCTTTCAAGAACCCGTTGTAATACTCTGGTATGAGTCCTGATACAGCCAGGTTGTGAAACAACTCGCCCGGTTTGGCCCTTTTAATTTCCAAGATTTCTTTAATTGTGCTCTCCACGGCCAAGTTAGCGTTTTGTATAGCACCTTCATAGTCGCCATTTATTAGATCAACTCTGGCTTTTTCAAACTCCTGTTGTGCCCCCTGAAATCCCACCTCTTGGAGTAATTGGTAGGCCCTGCCTGCTATCTCTTCCGCTATATAGACGGAGTCTACAGGAAATATCTTACCACCAGCCATCCGCCATGCAAGGCCGTGCTCCTCCATTATGCTGTTACAACAACTCTGAAATGGCTCCCTATTCTCGCTCAGGTTCTGATAGAACAACTCTATTGCATCGAACAAATACGGAGGGTAGGGTCCTCTCAAGATAAAACCCTCTAGGTTGCTTGGCGCCGGGGCTCCACCACTCTCGGGAAAAGCAAGAAGTTCCCTAAGACCAAGCTCGGCTTCCATCCATTCAGGGAGTTTTATTATCGTTGATGAATCATAAGGTCCCCTTCGTTCATCCCATGCCTGAGACCATTCACTATGGTCCTCAAGTGCCTTCCATATACGCACGCGCACGTGGAGTGGAATACTCACCTTTATTTTGTCGTCTCTGAGCGCCTGTTGACAGCGCTTTGAAAACAGCCAAGCCATGTTAGATCCCCCTACAACTAACAGAATCCTTTAGGGCTCATACACCTTGCTTCCGGTTGCCACAGTTTTATTATACCTGGACACACAATGAAGAACAATGAATACACTTGGGTTTCCCTAAAGAGCTTTCCCCTCATGTGAAATACCCCATTGAGAACGCTCACCTACCATCTTATTATCAAACTAAGGAGGAACCAAAATGACAACAGAAACGCAAGCCGAGTATCGCTTCGACCCCAACGCCCCTATGACCAAGAAAATCATCGCCAGGGCTAAGGCTCTCAAGGAAAAGCCTCAGGAACCACAGACAGAAGGCAAATAACATGGCAGTGAAGGCCATCGGGATGGCAACTTCTCAACTACCCCTGGTCGGGGGTTCAAATCCCTCCGCTGCCACCACACCTTTCACAAAATTACCTCAAGCTCCCTGCAACCTGTCAGTTATTGCCTTATTTACTTGGGCATACGACGTTGATGATGACAAATAGGTATTGCCAGGCGGTTGGCTGCTATGATGCGGTGGAGGCGCATAAGAGGTATAGTCCAGTGGATAATTTCAAACCTAGATGAGGAAATGATAGGACGACTGTACGACCTAATACGAAGCCCTCACACTAAAGAGGCGGAAGTATGATAATATGTAGGGTGAAAACAAATATAAGTCACCTTGACTGCATTTCTCAAATTGCATACTATGAGTATTAGTAATCTCCAACAGAGGGGCAATTAACGGCACGGTGACACAGGAATCGGCGGACACTATGGATTCCAGGCTTTCCGTTATCCGTAAGATATTGGGAAAGCCTGCATTTGAAGAGCCACGTGTATTGATATATCAACTTGACGCTTTGGAAGCTATGGCACTACTACCGGATGAACTTGTGGATCTGACTGTAACGAGTCCGCCTTATAATATCGGTAAGGCGTATGAATATTTAATGCCCCTCGATTCCTATATTGAATGGACAAGGAATTGGATTGAGCAAGTGTACCGCCTAACAGCACCTTTTGGTGCTTTTTGGCTTAATCTGGGATACATTTCCATTCCTGGTCGTGCTAGGGCGATTCCTCTACCCTACCTTATTTGGCAACACGTTCCCTTCTATCTTGTGCAAGAAGTTGTTTGGAACTACGGAGCGGGGGTGTCCACGACACTGGCTTTCTCGCCTAGAAATGAGAAATTCCTCTGGTATGTTAAGTATCCCAAGCAATATACTTTTAACCTCGATTCAGTGCGAGACCCGAACGTCAAATATCCAAATCAGAAGAAAAAAGGAAAGATTAGAGTCAACCCTTTGGGCAAGAATCCCACAGATGTATGGCAGATTCCAAAGGTTACCACGGGTGAAGGCATGAATGGAAGGCGTGCTTCAGTGGAACGTACTGCCCACCCAGCTCAGTTCCCAACCGCAGTCATAGAGCGCATAATCAAGGCTTGCAGCAATCGTGGGGAACTTGTACTTGACCCATTTATTGGCTCAGGTACTACCGCTGAGATGGCAATTGCGAATGAGCGTGCTGTGGTTGGGTTTGAAATCAATGATAGCTATGTGAATATAGCTGCAGAACGGTTGTCGAAGTATCTCAGAAAAAGACAACTTCAAGATGCACAAGGCAGACTGTTTGATGAGCTTTACAATAATACCATTAGTTTGAAGCGGTCTGCAGGTTGACTTAGGCGTGCCTGTTGTCCTGTAGCTGCCCGCTGCCCAATCCAGTCACTGTGGTCTAACCAGCCGAATCTTATTTTCGTAATCTTAGGCACACCACTAGACCGACTAAACTTCTCGAAGTTTATCGCCAAGTAGTAGCCTGCTTTGCTTTTCTTGCTACTGCTGCCCTTCTGTGCATAACTACGATTCCCATAAATCTGTCCAGTGCTGGAAGAGGCTTTGATTTCCGTACAATAGAACTCATCAGGTACATAAACAAGGTCTTTCTCGCTAGCTGCATCGCCTCTTCGCCAAGTACCTGGATACCTGTTCTCAAGTTCGAGAGGAATGAGTTCGTGCAGAAAAAAAGCCATAATCTGGGGGGTTGGGAAAATGTGCTTGCCAATTCGAAATGGCTTAGACCCAATATCAGACGTAAATATGCTGGCCCAAATCCCTAAAGTTATCCCGACAATCTCGTCTGGACTTAGAGGGTGCGCTTGCACCAGTTCTTGAGTCTTGGCCTCCCACAAATCAGGAGTCAGGCCTGCATACGGAGACAATACACCACTGTCATGCGACATTATTCAACAGCTCACCTAGTTCAACTCCAAGAGCTTTTGCAATTCTAACCATATTGATGAAACTCACGTTTCTCTGACCTCTCTCTACTGCACCGACGTAGGTACGATGTAAGCCAGCAAGTTCAGCCAACCCTTCTTGTGATAGCCCTCTCTTACTTCTTTGTAATCGTACGTTTGCACCAAACTGTTTGAGTTCCTTACGGCCTACCATACAACTCATATTATCCATTGTATGATGAAAATAAGTCTACAGACTATAAGTAGCATTGTGTGCAGGAGTCCAGTTGTGGCGTTGGTTCGTATTCTTGGAAACAAGGAATCCGAGGCTAATCAGGACAACGGTCTAACAAGCCGTTAGTCATTCATATTTGAAGACGCTCACCAAGGATAGGTTAAAGCCAGTCCTGTTGATGACTCTGACCTGCCCCGATAATTGTACTATATTCAAAGTCATATTTGTTGGTGCACAAGCTGGTATGATTGCATGGGCATAGCTTTCAGAGATGACAAAATTCCATTCTCGTGAAAACAAGAGGCGTCCACCCGATTTGTTCTAAAACTTCATAGGGGTATCGGTGGCTATGATGCGGTGGAGGCACATAAGAGGTATTCGCCAGTGGATAGGTTGGTAAGATAGGTCAGTGAGGTTTGAAGATAGCCTGAAGCTATATTCTGATATTGTGGATTAGGACTACTTAAACTCGTTCTTGGATAATACTATGAATACAATAGCTGTTATACCTAAGGGGGCTGGTATAATGGCAGCAGCTATTGAACCGGCAAGTGCCCATCCCCACTTCCTTCTTTGTATAGCAAATACACCACCAACTATAGCTAGTGCTTCAATAGCTATTCCAGGAATAACCATAAGTAACAAAGACAAATTAAAAGGGAATACCCCTGCCTTTAATGGCATAAAAATCATTGGGCCAATAACAAATAATAATAATACACTCAGGCTAAGACCACCAGCAACTATATCCAAAATACCTGCAACTGTGGGTAGCCAAGTCTTTTTTACAGCAGCATCCATACAAACCTCCTAGGATATTATGAGTAGCGTATCATAGCATAAACTAAGTGTCTATTTGGTCTTTAAAGTTTGAAGTGAAGATATACCCTCGCTAAGAATGGCTAGTAGGTTAAACCATATGATATGGATGAACTTGGTTTTATCAATATAGACTTTCCACATTCGCGTCCGGTCTACCTCATTAGCTATCACCGTAATCACGATAACTAGGACTGACCTGCCCTCAATAATTGTACCATCTCAAAGTTGTATTTGTAAGACGGCATCTCCCAGATAGAACGGCCAGACCACGATACCCAGTATAATCTTCCACCATACCAGGTTGGCGTAGCCAATAGTGAACAGCCAACCGGCAAACCAGAAAGCACCGAAAAATCCACCTGAGTTCTTCATTTTATTTCCTCCTTACTAATATGTCTTTTGGATACTGACCTGCTCCAATTATTGTGCCACCTCTAAGTAAGCATCGCTTACAATGATTGCCTCGGATTACAGCTCAGAAATTGGGAATTCTGTCACAGCGAAAATCAGGGACATATACGTGAGTTCTTACTAAATTTCATCGGGCTATTTTTGCTCTCTTCTTATTCTCTCTGCTTCCTTTTCTATTGCTCCTCTATCCGATTTTCCTCCAAAGACGAAAACCCCTAGGAAGTGGAAAAGTATGCCGATGCCCCAGCCGCCCAGGGGAAAGATAAACCA
>QYPU01000023.1 GCA_007280145.1 Dehalococcoidia bacterium
CCCCGGCTTATTCTAAAGCGGCAAAGGCCGGGCGAAGTTAGTTTCGGATATGACCCAAATTTAATTTTGGATCCAACCGCATGTAATGCAGCCTTTTAAGGCTGCCTGGGGTGGTTGGTGGGCGAGGCTACATTAGTGTAAAAGTAGAAAATTAAAAAGCAAAATGACAGATTAGAATTCAAAAAAATGCCGTTAGGACTATTCTGGGTCTATAAAGAAAAAAGGATAGCTTTGCACTTTTATTTGTCATTTTAACTTTTAGCTTTTAACCTTTGACTTTCCAGGAGGTTGTTGGCAGGGCTAAAGCCCTGCGCTACATTGCCTCGCCTCGCACTACATGCCCCTTCAGATTCTATTGCTTCCGGGCTCAGGCGGGCTAACGGAGGGTTACCTGTAGAGTCTTGAGCAAATAGAGAAGGTGGCAGCTTTCTTCTAAAGTTGTGGTGTAGTAGTAAGCTTCTTCGAGCAGCTGACCTACTGCAAAGCTGCCATGACCACGTACTAAGATAACTTTGTATTCCTTGAGTGCCTGGGCTATTTCTTCAGCAAGCTCTCCGGGCTTTACTGTCATTCCCCAGCCAAGAACCGGCACTTTTGACAATATTTGACAATAACAGATGCCCTTCGACGTCACAGGGGATGATTTCTTGTTCGGAGAAGGACAAGGCAACTGCGTAGGCGGGGTGAGCATGAACTATGGCTGAAGCTGGCGTTTGCTTATATATGGAGCGGTGAACTGCCAGCTCCGTTGAGGCTAAGGGCGTAGACCGGTCATTCTTGTTGACCCCAGTTTCTACCAGGTCGTGTTCTTTAAGGCAACCTAGCATACTGCCGCGATGGGTGATGAACAGACGCTCTCCCATCTTAATGCTGAGATTGCCACTGTGAGAGGAGACCAGACCTCGGGCACAGAGGTCACAGCCGACAGTCTGAAACTGAGAAATCCACATCTACGTCTACTTTTTACACTAATCTATGTTGAAAGTCAAAATGTCTCATGGCAAGTATTGGTACAGCTATTATTTCTTATTCCTGGGCTGTATCACTGTCTGCCGTCTTCGGTTCATCGGTGACAGGCAGCGTGGCTTGATTAAGTTTCCTCATCAAGCGTGACTTGCGTCTGGCGGCTGTATTGGGGTGGATAACCCTCTTTCTAGCGGCCTTGTCGAGGACACTTATAGCAGCTACCACTGCTTGTTGTGCCGATTCAGGCTCGTTGCTGAGAATAAGTTTTTCCGCCTGAGTCACACGAGTCTTGACAGTGCTTCTAACTGACTTGTTGCGCAGTCGTCTTCTTTCCGCTGCTCGTGCTACTTTCTGTACTGTTTTGCTTCTGGGCAATGCTGTCTCCTTTCTTTAAGAGCCAAGGCTATCTTTGGCCTGGCTAATTCTTGTTGTGCTTAAGATACCGTTTATGCTTTGGATTTTGGACAGTAGTTTGGTTAGTTGAGCCATGTTTTTAATTTCGAAGGTAGCAAATACTGAAAGGATATCATCATGGCCTGTGGTGCTCATACTGGCTATATTTACTTTCTCCTCAGCGACAGCCGCAGCGATGTCTCGAATCAGGCCTACTCTGTCCCAGCTATCGATTTGGACATTGACGGGGTAAACTTCCTGAACCTCTCCCCAGCTTACCTCGATTAGCCGTTCTTTGTCCGTTATGTTGGTAACATTGATGCACCCTTTGCGATGCACGCTAATCCCCTGGCTGCGAGTGATATAACCGATTATGTCGTTGTCAGGTAAGGGGTGACAACAGGCGGCGAGGTGAGTGAGCAAGTTACCTACACCCAGGACCTGAATTGCTGAGGTGGGCATCTTTTTAGCGGGCGCAGCTTTAGCTATGATTGGGGGCGGTTCTGGTTCGGGAGCTAATTTAAGTGCCAGTTGATGAGGAGTGATGCCACCGTAGCCAACGGCTGCCGCAAAATCGTCGAAACTTTCATAATTGAATAGATGCGCTGTTTCCTCGAAATTGGGTGGGGTTACACCCAGTCGCTTAAGTTCTCTATCTAGAATCTGTTTACCGCGTTCTATATTCTGGGTTCGCTCTTGCTTTTTAAACCACTGCTGAATTTTCTCTCGAGCGTGAGAAGTTTTGACATAGCCTAAGTCGGGATTGAGCCAATCGAGGCTTGGCCCTTTGGCCCTTTTAGTTTGCCTGATATCTACGACATTGCTGTTCTTGAGCTTATAGTTTAATGGTTCCAGTTTGCCATTTACTTTGGCGCCGATGCAACGATGTCCCAGTTCAGTGTGGATTTGGTAGGCAAAATCCAGGGGTGTGGCACCTTTAGGTAGAGCTTTTATCTCCCCTTTAGGTGTATAGACAAAGACCTGGTCAATAAAGACATCTGTTTTAAGCGATTCGAGGAATTCCTCACTGCCAAGCTCGCTTTGCCAATCAATGAGCTGACGCAGCCAGGCTATCTTGTCCTCGAAATGTGTGTCCTTCCTGGCACTCTCTTTGTAGCGCCAGTGGGCGGCTACTCCGTAATCGGCAAGTCGGTGCATGTCGTATGTCCGGATTTGTATTTCCAATGGGGTGGTACCTTGATATAGCACGGTGGTGTGTAATGACTGATATTCGTTCTCTTTGGGGTTGGCAATAAAGTCATTAAACTCTTCGGGAAAAGGATGCCACAGGGTATGGATGACTCCTAAGGCTTTGTAGCAATCTGGAATTGTATCCACCAGTATCCGGACGGCCAGCAGGTCGTGAATGTCGTCGAAGTCTCTGCCTTGAGCTGCGTACCTCTTCACTTTGTTGTAAATGCTGTAGATGTGCTTTGGCCTACCAGCGACTTCTGCCTTTATGTCCGTTTTATCCAGTTCTTGTCTTAGCGTTTGGGTAAGCGTGGTTATAAAATCCTCTCGTTGTGTTCGGCGAGTAGCTACCAGGCGAGCGATTTTGTGGTATTGCCGCGGCTCTAAATAGCGGAAAGCTAAGTCCTCCAGTTGCCACTTTACTTCCCAGATACCCAGGCGGTGAGCTAACGGTGCGTATATTTCTAATGTCTCCTGGGCAATACTGCGCCGTTTCTCTGGCGGCAGGGCTCCCAGAGTAGCCATATTGTGTAATCTGTCGGCTAGTTTTATAAATACTACCCTCAGGTCCTCAGCCATGGCGATTAGCATTTTCCGCAGGTTCTCAGCCTGGGATTCCCGTTTGTCGGTGGCGCTTGCCCGCCAGGATAGATTACTCAGTTTGGTAGTGCCGTCAACGAGCTTGCTTACCTCGGGGCCAAATTTAGCTTCAATCTCAGTCAAAGGTATTCCACAATCTTCGGGCACATCGTGGAGTAATGCTGCTGCTAAGGTGGTGGCATCAAGCTGAAGGTTAGCCAGGGTTATGGCTGTTTGTAGCGGATGGTCCAGATATGGAGCACCGGATTTACGTACCTGCCCTTGGTGAGCGTTTAAGGCAAATTGGTATGCTGCCTCAACCAAAGCTAATTTCTCGGGAGGCAGGTATCGTTTGGCTTTTTCTATAATGAGGCTAGCGTTTATTTCAGCTACTGCCATACTAGTATCATAATGCAAACATAGGGGGTGATGCAAATGGCTGCCCTGGCTACATACGTTTTTGACAATTTTCTGTGTCGGCCGTAACATTAATTATTCCGATGAACCTTGGTGGTAAAGTGATGGTCTTGAAGAAGGCAAAGGTGAAAGCTGAAAGCGGAGGTCTTTTGCTCTTTGAGAAGGTAGAAGATGCCGTAAGAGCAGAGGAAATTCTTAGCGAGGCAGATTATACAGTCAGGTTGGTTGCGCCACCCCCTACCTTCAGGATGGGATGCGATCTGGCAATCGAGATAAATCTGGTAGAACAGATTGGTATAGGGAGGCTGTTCAGAGAAAAAGGTGTAAATTACCTTAAAGTCGTCCCTCTGAAAGGAGCTGGCAGGCTGTTAGATGTCGTTAAGGTGACCGAATTTAAAGATGCGACAATGGTTAAGGCAGGCAATATGAAAGTCACTTTTGATAAGAATAAGGGGACCATTTTGAATGTTTCCGGTGGAGGCTGCCCTGATATCCCTTATCTTTCCGCATCCCTGATAGGCAAGAAGCTTAGCGATGCGCCCAGACCTAAGGATATCGGCTTTACCTTATGTGCCATGATGATGGATCGCGCCGTAGTGGAGTGCCTGGAGCTTTGGAGGAAAAGGTCAACAAGTTGATGCTCGCCTGCGGGACGGTTCCGGTGAAGGACTTGCCTCTGATTTCAGGTAGGGCTGTCTTTGAGGGAGAGTTCCTGAGTGTGAATGGTTTCAAGGTTCCCTGTGCTCAGGGGACGGCGGCGATGATTGGGGGTGCCCTTTCCGTTGCTGATTGCTTGAAACTTGAGCCTCCTCAAGCTCTAGTTGTTGGGGATACCGGCCGTGGGCAGGGGAGCTATTTGCTTTACGAATTCCTTATCCAGAGGGTAAGCACGCTTTCACCGGACGTGCTGGTGCTGCATTATTGTCTTCCAGATATGACCTTAATGAGGAAGCTCTGTGAATCTGTCAGGAGCTGCGCCAAAAGGCCGCTCATGATTGCTGATGCTGCCTCAATGTATGCCGCCAAGGCAGCCGGATTAGCCACAGAATTTGACATCTTTACACCAGACCTTTGTGAAATGGCCTTTTTGGCTGACCCTGATGCCAGTCACCCTGCCTATATCAATAAGCATCTTTTTGAGGCTGATATAGCGAAGGTTCCTGAATTAGTTGCCGCAGCATACCAACTTAAGAGTGCTGCCAGGCTGCTGTTAGTCAAGGGAGCGGTTGACTATATAGCCGAGGATGGAAAGGTCGTAGACATTGTATCTGAGCCCAATATACCTGAGTTAGAAGCCATTGGGGGTACAGGTGATGTCATCACTGGCATAGTTTCTGCCCTGGCTTATGCCGGGCTCGAGTTACGTGAGGCGGCAAAAACTTCTGCTTTAGTGAACCGCATGGCGGGAAAGCTGGCACGACCTAGCCCGGCAACCAGAGTCTGGCAGGTTATCTCACAACTCCCGGCAGCACTCGAACAAAGGAGGGTCACGTGTTGAAAATGAAAGATGAGCTTCAGAAGGTGAAGAGCGCGGATGCTGTCTTGATTACTAGCGATTGCCTGGGGACGGGTAATGAGGAGTTGGGGAAGATATTGATGAAATCGTTCCTTAACACCTTGTGGGACCATAAACCGAAGCCCGGCAAAATTCTGTTTATTAATAGAGGTGTAATGTTGACTACTGAGGGTTCTGAGGTACTGGAGACTCTAGAGCTTCTGGAGAAAGAAGGAGTTGAAATATTCTCCTGTGGCACTTGCCTGGCCTTTTATGGGATAAAGGACAAATTGAGGATTGGCAAAATAACCAATATGCCCTATATTGTTGACTCTCTCTTAAGCGCTGCCAGGGTGGTCACTATCTAGGCTGGGCCTTTAGCGTCTGATGGGACTTATGGATAGGCGGGTTTTGGGCTGCTGTTTTTCGATGCTGTAGACCAAATTGGGATAGGTTAAAGATGGAAAATGAGACAGAGAAGGTCTCTATATTGAGAATTACCGAGCGAGGCAAGAGCAAAGTCAAAGATGTGGTCGTCAGGGAATTTCCTCTCACCATTGTCCTGAATAACCAGGAACTGGTGACTTTGCTTTGCTCTCCAACAGACCTGGAGTGTCTGGCTGTTGGTTTTCTTCTTTCCGAGGGGTTGATAAAGGGCAGAGATGATATCAAGAAGATAGTGACTGATGACCGGAGAGGCGTCGTGCAAGTAGAGACGGGGGGAGGGGTAGATGTTCCTGTCAAGCCCGTCCTTGCTTCTGGTGGAGGCAGAGGTACTGGCTTTCTCAATGCCGAAAGGGTGAGCGCAGAGCTTCAAACAAGGCTCTCTGCATCTCAGTTTTTCACTTTGATGGAAAGTTTCGTGCAGCGCTCCGAGATATTTAGAACAACGGGTGGTGTTCACAGCGCTGCCCTGTGTGACGTAAAGGACATATTGGTTTTTAGTGAGGACATAGGCAGGCATAATGCTATTGACAAGGTATTTGGAGAGTGCCTTTTGAGAGATATAACCACGGATAATCGGTTGATAATCACCAGCGGAAGGGTCTCTTCGGAGATATTGCTCAAGGTAGCTAGAAGAAATATTCCTATACTTATTTCCAAATCTGCACCTACTGATTTGGGAGTCAGGTTAGCCAGTGATTTAGGCGTAACACTTATCGGCTTTGTCAGAGGGAAGAAGATGAATGTCTATGCTAATAGCCGTAGGGTGGCTGTGTAAGGGCTCGATTGAGGAAAGAGAGGCGCTCAAATTATTGAAGAATGCTATACTGGATAAACATCTGGCGATAAGCGAGAAATTATGCGATGCCAACGGAGAAGATGTTTGC
>QYPU01000008.1 GCA_007280145.1 Dehalococcoidia bacterium
CACAGGTATGGGTGACGGAGTATACGCAAATACCTTTACTTCAGAAATCTTGCCACCGCCCGGCTTCATTACAGAGCTATCGGAGCTATAAATCAGCTTGTAGTGCTCCAGCGCTTCTAAAGGCACCGAACTAACAAAGGGGTCAGTACCAACTATTCTATAATTATCCGATTCTTGACTGGAAATATAGGCCTCAGCTTCTTCATAGCCGGAGAAGGATTTTGCACCGGTAAGCACCTTGCAAAGCTCACCATCAGGACCAGTCCTCTCTTCATAGGAAATCACCATGGAGTTTTGGGGGGTGACCTGGCTGCCGTCAAAGTTATATAGCCTAACGGCTAACGAGCGGTAATATTCAGGATAATAGAAAAGGTACACAGGTACAAGCTTATTATCCTGTGGCTGATAGTAGACATCATGGAAATTTTCCGGTGTGCTGCCGCTATAGGTTGCCACGGCATGAAACTTGGTGGTAACCGTAGGCTGGTCAATGATTACATACCTTGAATACCTTGAGCCATGCCAATCTATCCTCTGATTGGCCAGAGTCTCATCCTGGGCAGTAAAAATGGGAGCTTCCCCATGATGGCCGGTACCCGGGTTAGAGGTAGGAATGCGGTGGCCGATGCGGGTTATCCAGTAGCCATAGTCCCACCAGGCAGTTACACCATAGGCAGTTTCAGAATACTGGAATGGCCTTTCATACGTCTCATAATAGAAATCGGGATTGCCAAAGGGGTCCGCTGTATTGTCTTCCAGCCAGGAAAGCGATTCACACCAGGCATCGCTGGGAGCGAA
The DNA here is from genome assembly GCA_007280145.1 of Dehalococcoidia bacterium. GTDB lineage: Bacteria > Chloroflexota > Dehalococcoidia > GIF9 > UBA5629 > QYPU01. Next base: position 799 of record QYPU01000008.1, read on the forward strand.
CGCTGCACGGCTGGCAGTATTCATTGCCCCACCTATATTGGGAAAAAAGCTGAGGAAAAAGACCACTATTATCCCAAAAGCCATAATTATTGGGCTACCGCTAAGTTGAGAACCACCTTTCTGGCTCTTTCTTTGTTTAATCTTTTTTTTCACCTTCTGGAATGATTCCACTGGCTCAATCGCCGTTTCCTTAAAACCGGCGAACTCAAGGATTAGCCAGGAGAGGTAGCCGGTGAGCAGCGCCACATTGACAACAAAATAGTAGGCAAAGCGGCGCATGGATAAGGTGGCCGCCAGCATCACCAGGCTCCAAACAATAAGTAGTGTCTTGTCAGCCTCCCCTCGCTTGATAATGAAGTAAATAAGTATGCCCAGCGAGATGAAGCTGATGAAAAAGCCGGTGGTGAAATTACCCCAGGCAACTGCCCACGAGAACTCGCCGCCGGGGAAGAGGATAGGCTGCATCTCGAGGACTGTTGTTTCCATAGGCCAGGCCCACAATATCCCAATTTGCCCCATCACGCTTCTCAGGAGAGAGGGGGCGATAACGTGGAAAATTGCCAGACTGGCTAGGCCAAGTCCGAGGAGGGCAACCGGATAAAAGAACGGCTTTATGCCACGGCTGGCCATGAGGCGGGAAAGTATGGCTAAAGCGATGGGGACAAGGATAACAATAATTAGCGAGGCTAAAGACATTATGCCTGGAGATGCCGGCAAAAACATCAGCAGGGCAACGAGAAAGGTGATGGCGCTGACAAAACAGAGATAATCGGTAGACCGGCCCTTCAAATGGTCGATAATGAGCTGGATTATAAGGTAGACAAAAACAATGAAGACAAAGAGCAAGGCGCCTGCCCAGGTAAGGAAATAGGCTCCAAGGAAGATGCCAGCAAGAAGGCTATAGATTAAAGGCTTGATGATAACTGCCCAGTCCCAATGCCTCACATGCTCAAAAGTCAATTCCTTTTGTCTGGCATTTTTCACTGCCAGAATTAGGAACAACATGGCTATAGTGGTAAATAGTGTTTCGGCAACATGATAGTCGGTAAAGCCGAGGATCGACCTGCCCAGAAATTCACCTGGGAAGAGACCAACTAAACCAGCAGCTATCACGCCAGCCCAGCGATTGAACAGCGCCTTGCCAATAAAGTAAACCGGAATAACGGTTAAGGCACCCAGGACGGCGGGGAAATAGACGCCGACGATATCAATAGTATGCTGAGTTGGCGAGCCCAGTCCAACCAGCCAGGTAATGCCAGCCAGTAAGTATTGAAAGAAATGACAGCCACCCGGCCCTCCGCCGCCGGGATAAAGCATATAGGGGTCAAATGAATTAAGATGAGGAAAATTATGGACCAGGTTATCGACGATGCGCATATGATAATAGGCATCGACGCCGGTAAACTTTATCCAGTCACCAACGAAGACCTGGCCATAGGGAAGGGCAACTCGGAGATACAGAGCAGCTCCAAAGAATAGAGCTACTATTATGCCAGCAATAAGTCCTGAAGAAAATCTGCTCTGGCTCATCGTTAGCCCTGGCCTAGATTATAGCTTTGCCTTGATGGTAGTGCAAGGTCTAGCCGCCTGTATACATGTTGTTGTCAGCGAAAATGCCAAAACAGCATGTAGTAATCCAATCAATGTAGCGCAGCCTTTTAAGGCTGCCCCCAGCCTGTCATTGCGAGGCACAGAGTGCCGTGGCAATCTCGGTGGGGTTGTGGCGAGGGCTTTGTTTCCCCTCACATCCCATCCACTGAGATTGCTTCGTCGCTAGCGCTCCTCGCAAAGACAGTAGAGGTTGGCCGAGTTTGCTTCGTGGAGTTTACTGAAGGTGGTGGCAGACATGGAGCAGGGCTAAAGCCCTGCGCTACATGTCCATTCTCCCAATCAAGCCCACATGTAGCGCAGCCTTTTAAGGCTGCCAGGGGCTGGATTTGGGCAAGGCTCAGAATGACAGAGGGCGAAGGGCTCGCAAAGACAAAACAGCAGCCTGTAGTTGACTTCTTGCCGATTTTCAGATATTCTGTAGCTAATCGAATAAATGTGGTGGGGTGCCCGAGGGTGACCGAGGGCTTGATTGGCAAGCAAACCGGTGGAATTCCGGTACAGTCCCGCCTACTGTAATAGTCAGAACACCAGCCTCGCTATGTATGGCTGCCTCCGCGGAGTAAGGGGGTGGGATTTATTGTTTTAATTAGTCCCCCTGCTTCCTGGAGCAGGGGTTTTGTTTTATACAACATTAAGGAGGCTTCAATGAATCAGTATAGCCGAAATTGCCTTCTTGTCCTTTTATCAGTAGCATTGCTTCTTTGTCTCAGTTGTGCTTCACCACCTCCAGCAGGCAATGTGGTCGATGACCTTGACAGGACGATAAATATTGACGAAATACCTCAGCGAATCATCTCTCTGGCGCCGAGTAATACTGAAATCCTGTTTGCCCTTGGCCTCGGCGATAGGGTGGTGGGAGTTACCGAGTACTGCAATTTTCCCGAAGCGGCTATAGCTAAGCCTAAAGTGGGTGGTTTTAGCACTGTCGATATAGAGAAGGTGGTTTCTCTTGAGCCAGATCTGGTGCTGGCAACGCAAATTCATAGCAAAACAGCTATCCCAGCCCTGGAAAAACTAGGGATAACAGCTCTGGCCCTGGCACCAGGTTCCCTGGACGAAGTAATGAACAATATCACCCTGGTAGGGAAAATCACCGGACAGGATAAGCAGGCTTCCCAGCTAGTCAACAGCTTGGGGACAAGGATTGAAGCTATAGCCAGTAGAACCCAAAATCTGGCACCGGACCAAAGGCCGAGAGTCCTTTATCTCACCTGGCATGACCCCTTGATAACCGCTGGCACAGAAACCCTGGTCGACGACATAATCAGTAAGGCGGGCGGACAAAATATCGCTTATGATATCTCAGGACATAAGGCTATTGCTCTGGAGACAGTTATTCACAGAGACCCACAGCTAATTATCGCCTCTATTGGTATGGGGACAGGTGAAGACCTGCCCTGGCAATATGTAAAAAATGAGCCTAGATTGAAAAACACTGAAGCATTGCTGAACGACAGGGTATACAAAATAGACGGTGACCTGGCACATCGTGCTGGCCCCCGGATAGTCGACGCCCTGGAGCAGATGGCACAATTTATTCATCCTGAACTCTTCGAGGAAATCAATTGAACATCTACCATACCACCCATAATGTCTCCCATCTAGCTGGCAATGAAGAGCTGAAATATAATGCGATGAGGATTGTCCAGGAATGGCATTAGAACTGCTAAGGGACACAGCCATACCCAAAACCGCCGCCGTTTATCCCCTGCAATGGCGCAGCCGAGTTTACGCTATAGTCGGTCTAGTTTCACTTCTGGGAGTAGTAATAGCAGCAACTCTAGCAATAGGCAGCACTCACATCCCCCTGGCTACTCTAGGGAATATACTGCTAGCCAAGCTGCCTTTCATCGGAGTTGAGTCCACCTGGGCAAGCAGTATGGAAACAATCATCTTTGACATTCGTCTGCCCCGGCTGCTTCTGGCTGGACTGGTAGGTGCCTCTTTGGCTGTGGCTGGGGCTACATACCAGGGTCTTTTCCGCAATCCTTTAGCCGACCCCTACCTTATCGGCGTTGCCCAGGGAGCAGCCCTCGGAGCTGTTACCGGTTTCCTGCTGCCCGCATCATGGCAAGCCGCCAGCATCCCATTACTGGCATTCGCCGGGGCTCTTTTAGCTGTAGCTGTCGTCTATTCCATAGCCAGGGTTGGGAAGACCCTGCCCATGACAACTCTCATCTTAGCTGGTGTAGCCCTGGGCGCCTTCCTGGCAGCGATTACTTCATATTTGATGATTGCATCAGGAGACAAATTGCACGGCATAATTTCCTGGCTGCTGGGTACATTCTCGCTAACCAGTTGGTGGCAGGTGACGATGGTGATACCTTATATTTCCCTTGGCATAGTGGTTATATGGCTTCACGCCCGACCTCTGAATGTAATGCAGCTTGATGAGGAGCAGGCACAGCAACTGGGCATCAATGTGGAGCGGGTCAAGCTGATTTTACTTGGAGCCGCAACTTTGATAACCGCCGCCGCAGTTTGCTTCTGCGGTATTATCGGCTTTGTTGGCATCATTATTCCTCACGCTGTGCGGCTTATCTGGGGCCCTGACCATCGCTTCCTGCTACCGCTGTCTACACTTGCCGGAGCCAGCTTCCTGATTCTGGCTGATACCGTTGCCCGAACTATGCTAGCACCCACTGAGATACCAGTAGGTGTAATCACCGCCTTCCTGGGAGCTCCTTTCTTTCTCTATCTACTGCGACAAAAAAAGAGAGCGATATTTTAAATGTTCAATTTGCGCTTAGACGAAGTTAGCTTAGGCTACGGCAAGCGAACCGTGCTGCATAATATCAGCCTTGAAGCCAGGCCAGGGGAAATGCTGGGCATTATTGGGCCTAACGGCTCAGGTAAATCGACTTTGATTAGAGGCATAACCCGCCTAATTTCGCCTAGCTCAGGACAAATTTTCCTCGATGGGCAAAACATAGCCAGCATGAGCCACTCGGATTTAGCCCGGCTGGTAGCTGTTGTGCCACAAAATCCAGTATTACCAGGACTGTTCACCGCCTTCGAGGTGGTGCTGATGGGACGGACACCACATCTGGGATTCCTTAAGTATGAAGGGAAAAGAGATTTAGCTATCGTTCAAAGAGCTATGGAGGCCACCCAAACTGCTGCCTTCGCTGAGCGCAGGATAGGCGAGCTTTCCGGCGGTGAGAGACAGCGCCTGACTATCGCCCGCGCTTTAGCTCAAGAGCCAAAGATAATCCTCCTGGATGAACCTACCGCCCACCTCGATATCAATTATCAGATAGAAACTCTTGATATAGCCCGTCAGCTATGCCTGGAGCAAAAATTGATAGTCGTGGCAACCCTGCACGACTTAAACCTGGCAGCTCAGTATTGCGACCGGCTGGTTATGCTCTGTGATGGGAAAATCCACTGTCACGGGGTTCCAGCGGCAGTGATTAACACCCAAACCGTTAAAGAAGTTTACGGGGCTGAAGTTTACGTCTATCCTCATCCGATTAATGGTTTACCAGCTACCCTTATTGCATCCAGGAAAGACACCAGCAAGCCGAACGCGAGGGCAATGTAAGAATCATGGAGATTATATTCATTCTACTTATAGCCCTTGCCATTGACCTCGGCTTCGGTGAGTTACCCAACACCTGGCATCCCGTAGCCTGGCTGGGCACATTCGTTTCCCTGGAAAAAAAAGCGGCTCCTCAAAGAAGCAGGATAACACAGTTAGCTTACGGCATCGGCATGGTTCTGGTGACATTGACACTAATCGTCGCACCGGTTTACTTACTGCTTGTCTATCTCAAAGAAATAAATACAGTAGCTTATGTTATTGCCGCCGGTGTCTTATTCAAATTCAGTTTCTCCCTGCGCGGCTTAAGGCAAGCGGTGAATACAGTAAAAGGATTCTTAGCCCATGATAATCTGACCCAGGCACGCACCAGCTTAAGAACTCTGGTCAGCCGTCACACTGCCGACCTCAACCAAAACCAGATAATGTCAGCTACAGTAGAATCAACAGCCGAAAATACCTGTGATAGCTTTGTAGCTCCCCTATTTTATTTCTTGTTCTTTGGTGTCCCCGGAGCAATAGCCTACCGCATAATCAACACCTTTGATGCAATGGTAGGATATCACGGGGAACAAGAATATCTGGGTAAGTTCGCTGCTCGACTCGATGACGTAGCCAACTTTCTCCCCGCCCGGATTACTGGCTTGATAATAGTCCTGGCTGCCTGGATATGCAAAAGGAACACGCTCCAGGCCTGGCACATTATGCTTCGCGACCATAAGAAAACACAGAGTCCTAACGCCGGCTGGACAATGAGCGCCATCGCTGGCGCCCTGGGAGTGCAAATAGAGAAAGCAGGACATTACAAGCTGGGTGATAACCATTACTCCCTGTCACTGGATACCATAGATGATTCCCTGCAAATGATGCTGGTCGCAGCTATTATCTGGAGCTTTTTATCCATCCTGGCGGAGGTGATATATTTTGTTGCAACCTAAGCCAACCATAGGCAAACTTGTCCGCTGTGCCCACGGCGGCATCAATTATAACGAGCTAGAGACACTGGGGATTCCCCCGGAGATTATCCTCGACTTCAGCGTTAGCTGCAACCCGTTTGGGCCACCACCAGGTATAAGAGAGGCCCTGGGCAACACAGCAATTGACTGTTATCCTGACTCCGAATCCAGCGAACTAAGACAATCGCTAGCCAGGAAGCTAAATATAGGCTCAGACAACCTCATAATAGGCAGCGGCTCCACTGAGCTAATCAGGCTGGTAGCCATCGCCTATTTTGGCCCTGGGGACCTGGCCCTTATTCCTCAGCCTACTTACGGCGAGTATGAAGTCGCTTGTCACCTTGTCGATGCTCAGGTACTAAAGCAACCAATGCTGAAAGAGGCAACCTTCCAGCTAAATACAGCCGAGACAGTAGGCTTAATCCAAAGACACCAGCCTAAGGGCATCTTTCTATGCAATCCTAATAATCCCACCGGGCAATACCTGACCGAAGAAAAGGTCAAACACATTATGTCAATCGCCAAAGACAGCCTGGTTATACTTGATGAAGCTTATATTGCCTTCACCGAAAGTGCCTGGACATCCTCAGATTTAGTAAATCAGGGCAATTTAGTCATCCTGCGGTCGATGACTAAGGATTATGCCCTGGCCGGATTGCGCCTTGGCTACGCTATAGCTGCTGAGCCAGTTATCTCTGTTCTAAAACGAGCTCAGCCACCGTGGAACGTCAATGCTATAGCCCAAAAAGCCGGGGTTCTCGCACTAAATGCCGATGATTATCTCGAAAAGTCTAAGGTTAAGATTCAGGAAGCAAAGGGTTTTTTGCTGAGAGAGCTAACATGTCTTGGTCTATCGCCACTGCCATCGCAAACCAACTTCTTCTTGGTCGAAGTTGGCAATGCCGCAAAGTTCAGACTAGCCTTGTTGAAGAAGGGAATTTTAGTTCGTGATTGCACCTCTTTTGGCCTGCCAGATTACATTCGCCTGGCACCACGCACCTTACCTGAATGCCAGAAGCTCATTGAAGCTATAAAGGAGACCAGAGTTTACAGCCATGCCTGCTAAGACTTTGATGATACAGGGCACTGCCTCATCGGTAGGCAAAAGCATCATCGTAACCGCCTTATGCCGCATTTTCCGCCAAGATGGCTTTAAAGTCGCCCCATTCAAAGCTCAGAATATGGCCTTAAATTCCTTCGTCACCAGGGAAGGCGGCGAAATCGGACGGGCACAAGCAGTGCAAGCTGAGGCGGCAGGCATTGAACCCTCAGTCCATATGAACCCCGTCCTGCTTAAACCCGAGGCTGAGGCTAAGTCACAGGTAATTGTCCTGGGCAAGGTGGCTAAAACCCTGGAAGCCAGTCAATACTACAGCTATACCCCCCACCTGCTGAAAATAATCGAGAGTTCCTTAAACCAGCTGCGCTCCGCCTACGATATCGTGGTCATCGAGGGAGCCGGCAGCCCGGCAGAGATAAACCTTAAAGAAAAAGAGATAGTAAACATGCGAATAGCCAAAATAGCCAGCGCTCCTGTCCTTCTGGTAGGCGATATCGACCGGGGCGGGGTTTTCGCTTCCCTCATAGGCACTCTAGAACTGCTAACTAAAGAGGAGCGCAACCTCATTAACGGGTTCATCATCAACAAGTTTCGTGGTGACCTGGAGCTGCTAAAGCCGGGGCTAGACCTCTTGGAGAAACGCGCTAGCAAGCCTGTCCTGGGGGTGATTCCTTACTTCCGAGGCATCACCATCGCTCAGGAAGACTCGGTCTACCTGGAGGAAAGACCAACAAGCTCAGCCAATGGGAACCTGGATGTGGCCATCATACGTCTGCCTCACATCTCTAACTATGATGACTTTGACCCGCTAGAGGAACAGGGCTGCTCGGTCCGCTATATAACCGCTAATTCTGAGCTAGGC
>QYPU01000007.1 GCA_007280145.1 Dehalococcoidia bacterium
CCATCTACTATTCTGGGTCCGGGACGCTCAATCAGATTGGCATCACTTATTTTATAGATGTGATTGTTAACCATCGCTTCTACTGTTCTCAACCTTGTTTCCTTCTTTATAGAATTGTATATCAGATTTCCCGTTGCGCCCATACCGCTGACGATGATTACCTGAGGGTTCTCAGTAACAACTGCCTCCAGTGAGACAGCTCGAGATTTCTCAAAGTCATCGGTAAAAATGTTAGTTCCCCCAGCTTTCCAGATTAGGTCATCAATGAAAGTCTTTGAACCCATTGTCCATATAGGGGCATGCCAGCAGACATAGAGGACTCTGAGCCGCGCCTCCGGGTTTAGGTTTCCTGTTTTTGAAGTTATGGCTTCGATTCTCCGGGTTAAATCACTAACTAACTGAGTGGCTGCCTTGCTCTTTCCATTAATCTGCCCTACCAGGGTAATGTCGTGCAGCACAACATCTATAGATTCTGCCGATGTAACGATTGTTGTTAGCCCTAGTTTTTTCAAGGCTGGAAGTACAGTGTTTTCATGAATTGCCTCAGCGAGTATCAAATCTGGCTCCACAGAAATCAGTTTCTCTATGTCAGGTGTGGTATAGCCAGCTACTCTTGGTTTAGTCCTGGCGGCTTCAGGGTAGTCGCAGTAGTCGGTAGTGCCTACTATCTTGTCCTCGAGGCCCAGGGCAAAAAGAATCTCAGTGTTGCTTGGGGCAAGGGAGACAATCCGCTGTGGCTGTTTCTCGATTTTTACCGTTCTTCCCAGGTCATCTATGATAGTTAAAGGAAAGCCAGGTAATTCCTCTGTCTCCGGTTTAGCTTCCTGTGGTGGTTTTTCTTCAGTAGGTGGTGGGGATGGTGGTATGGTCTCCTCAGGTGGAGGTTGACTGATACAGGCAGCTGATGAAATCAAGCCTATTATTGCCAGTAAACTTAGAAAACCTAGAATATACTGTTTCATTGCGACCCCCCTTCGTATTTACAATTAATCCCCCTGCTCCTGAGAACAGGGGGATTAATAAACAATAAATCCCACCCCCTTGCTCCGCGGAGGTAGACATGCTATAGGGCTGGTGTTCTGACTGTTACAGCAGGCGGGACTGTACCGGAATTCCACCGGTTTGCTGCCCAATTAAGCCCTTAGTCACCCAAGAGCGCCCTAGCTATGTACTATTCAGTTTGGCGATATTATAGCAATAACCTAAAATAAGGTCAATAGCTCGGGGGGAGCGGTTCTCTTGCAGCAATGTTGACCATTCCTCTAAGTTTTTGCTACCTTGTAGGTAGTCTGAGCTTAGAGGATAGAAATGAAAAAATTAATCGGAATCATTGCTTCTGGAGCAAGTACAGTGGTTAGCATATGGACCTTATGGGGGACCTTTTGTAGTCAATCTCCACTGTTAATAAAAGCATTCCTTGCCATTTGGATTGTCGCCAGTTTCATTTTATTTGTCTGGCTTAGCTTCCCACTTTGGGTCAATATATATGAGGTAGCTAAAGTAGGGATTGCTCAATTAACAAATAGGAATAGCCATTTATTCTTAGCTATAGATAGGATAATCTTTTTGCCAATGAGTGGTGGGAAGAACCAGAATGAGATACAGGCTAATGGAAAGCTAATCAATTGCCGTTTATCTCGTATACGACTTGACTCAATGATTATGGAAATGCACATTCAGGGAATTGTAAATACGGGGAAAGCAGAAATTGAATTTGGTAGCAAAGATAATGGTATAACAATAGTGCACCCTTTATCTGCCATACCTTTAACTGGCAAAACGACATCTGTTCTTCCTGAAGGATGGTACGAAACAGTCTATAAAATGGCCCAAATTGGGCATCATCCCATTAGCGCCGAACTTACATTCAAAGGATACGATAATCGAAAAGAGATTGTAAATATTCCAAAGTTTAGTTATACGGCGCTGATAGAAACGAAAGGAAAATCGATTTTATAATAAGGGTGCCCTCCAAGCTCAGACAAAAGAACCCAATGGAAGAAGAATACTCTTAGCGACTTTTAACAGGAATCAGGAGGTCAATATTGCAAAGGCGAAACATCATAACAAAAATACGCTACACAACGGTAAAGTGTAAATTCTGTGGAGACTGGGAATCCGTAGTTCAGTATGGCAAAACAGTCAAAGGCACGCAACGATACTTGTGCCGAAAGTGCAAACGAACTTTTCTTAATAACCGTGCACCAGAGAGGAAACAATATCCAATAGAGGCTATCGCTTCTGTCTTAAACTTATTCTATGAGAGCGCATCATTAAACAAGGTACAAAGGCAGTTAAAGCTCACTTATGGAGTAAGCCCAGATGAATCAACTATTTATCGCTGGATAGTCCATTATTCTCGAAAGGCAGTCAAGGCATTAGGCGATGTGCCAATAAAAGCAGGTTCAACATGGGTAGCTGATGAAACTGTCCTGAAGCTGAAAGAGAAGGAAGATTCTAAAGTCTGGTTCTGGGATATTATTGATGACAAAACGAGGTTTCTATTGGCTTCACATCTATCAGAGAGTAGAGGTACAAAAGATGCTAAGATTTTAATGGAGCGAGCAGCAAGACGGGCAGGTAGGATACCAAAAACCGTCATTACAGACAAATTAGCGGCTTATCTTGATGGTGTAGAGCTAGCTTTCGGAGCTGACACAAAGCACATACCAGCTAAGAAATTAACCTCTACTAATGGTACACAAATTATTGAGCGATTTCATGGTACTCTAAAAGATAGAACCAAGGTATTACGTTCATTCATGCGTAAGGGAACAGTCAGGATATTCACTGATGGCTGGCTTGTTCACTACAATTTCTTTAGACCCCATCCTGCTGTCGGTGGTAAGACTCCCGCTGAGGCCGCTGGTGCTGATGCACCATATAAAAGCTGGAAAGATGTGGTAAAATCAAAGTAAAAAATGAGAGGAGAAAATTATGAATCCTTTTTATCATGGTGACTGTCTTTTTGTAATGAAACATGATATTGCGCCTGAATCTGTTGACCTTATCTACCTTGACCCACCCTTCTTTACAGGCAAGATACAAAAAGGCTCAAAGAAGTGGCAACCAGGAGCTATGGAGGTTTCCTTTGAAGACTCTAAGAAATTTTGGGCAGAAAAGGGGCTTGGCAGCAAAGGCGTTCCTGAATGGATAAAGCATATTGCCCGCAAAGGTAAGGAACGTGCTGCCTTTGCATCCTATCTATACTATTTAATGAAAAGGCTTGATGCTTGCTATAAGGTATTAAAGCCTACAGGTAGCATATACCTACACTGTGACTATAGGGCTAGCCATTATCTCAAGATGGTCTTGGATGATATATTCAATGAAGAAAACTTTATCAATGAAATCATTTGGTGGTATAAAACGGGAGGGGCATCAGTACGGCATTTTAGTAGAAAACATGACACCCTATTTTATTACAGCAAAGGTAAGGATTATACTTACAATAACATAAAGGAAAAATCTATAGTCAATAAGTCTAAAGGGTATAATCCAATCACTGAACAATTTATAGATGCAGATGGTAATACTTGTGTTTGGATTAACCCCCGTGATATTTGGGATATTCAACATATAAACATGCACGATTTCACTGAACGAACTGGTTATCCAACCCAAAAACCAGATGCGTTACTTGAACGTGTTATCAAATCATCTAGTAATGAAAGAGATTTGGTATTAGACCCATTCTGTGGCTGTGGCACAACAGTAATTGCGGCATCCAAGTTAAATAGGCAGTTTATTGGTATTGATATTGATACATCGGAGAGAAAAAGCGGTGAATTGCCTACCGCCTTTGTTGTAATTAAGAATCGTGGCCATGAATTATTTGGGCAATCACAATATATTTCTAGAGACTTAGGTGAAGTGCTTGAGACAAATCCCAAACAATTCGAGGATTGGGTTAATGAATTCCATAAAGCCAATAAACCTTCTCCTGATAGAGGAGTTGATGGTATTACACAAAATGGAGTTCCTATTCAAACTAAAACATTCCGAATTGGTTATGAAGTTATAGATAAACTTCTTAGTAGCAGCAAGTATCATCCTTTAGTTCCTAAACCTATTAAGGAAATTATTGTGGTCTCCCAAACTGGGTTTGATGACAGTGCAAGACAAAGACAGGACGAAATAGAAGCTGATGAAGGAATCAAAGTCAGACTGGAAACTCCAGAGACAATGCTAGAGATAGAGGACTAATCAACACAAATGCAAAAGAACCGGGGGAGATCTAAGTATAGATATGAAGTTGCGAAGATGCCTAGAGGGTGAGGAGTTGAACAAGATGACGTTATGTGTGACTGGCATCGCTGGAAGTGGCAAGCTTGGGTAAAGCCGTCCCACAATGGCTACAAAAATTACCCTTATCTTCAAACCCGCAGTTGGGATATTTTGTTTTCATGGATCCTCTATATGTTTGTTATCCTGCTCCTGTTAAAATTTAACCCAATTGAATATCAAATAGGGTAGAGATTAGCCTTCTGCTCATTGGGATATCAATATAGGCCAAGGGGCAAAACTCTGTGTTATAAGAGCCTGAGTTCCCAAAGCCACATAGACAACAATTTACTAACATTAAGGCATTCAGCCTGCGAAGGCGAGGGTCGTTGGTCTTGCGTACTCTGTCATTATACTCGTGGGCTGCTGATGAGAGATTTAATGAAGTTGAATCACTGCTACTTTCGATGATGAGTATATTAGGAGCATTCACTACATATTGGTCTGCCTTACTAATTGCCACATTGGCAATTTGTTCATACACCGCGGAGCCTTCGGTTGCGGTTGTATCACCGATTTCCACAAGAAGCTCTCTTGTTTCTGACATAGCTTTCTCATCTCTTCGGTCTTGTTCTTTTTTTCTGAAATGTTTCACCTCTGCATATACCACTTCATTGTCTAATTCTATTTTGAGGTCGGGGCTATCTCGCAATGTAACCTTGAACCCATTGGTTAAAAACAGTAAGGCCGCCCGACCTTCAAAAGACAGATCATTGTGAATCGCAGTATTCTTTGCGTTGTTTTTCAGATTTACTTCATATTGCTCAATACCAATAGCACCCTTGCCTCTTAATTGCGTAACAAGCTGATCTATGTACTGTAGCATGCTTAAGGTCCCCCTTTTACATCTCTCACTCCCACTGGCCACCCAGGAATCAGGTTGTCTATCTCAGCCATTAGTCGAATAGTCTCTTTCAGCGCTACTATCGAGTAATGGGTTAATTGAAAGAAACGATGGTTTATGGAATATTCACACCTACCTGTCTGAGTTTTTCCATGAGCGTGGTTTGGTCTATAGGTTCAGTGTACAACCATGGAATGAGGATAACTCCCTTAGCCTTGCATTTTTGAGCCTTCAATCTATCACGATTAACTGTGTTCTCAAAGGATTCTTGCCCGCCGAAAAAGTCAATCGGTTCGAAGTGTTGTTTTCCCTGATATTCGAATGCCAACTTTCTTGATGGAACAAAAACATCAAGGTGTTGAGGCTTGAGCCACTCAGGAGCTGCATGGTGCTGGACTTCAGGGAAAACAGTTTTAATCAAATCATAGAGTTCCATTTCTGAAACCCAACCCTCACCAATTCTCGGAATGCTGTGCTTATCGCGCAATAGGTTTTCTGCCTCTCTAAGTATTTCTTCGATAAGCTCTATAAAAGGATTACCAATATCTTTTGCACGGTCGGCATCTTTTCTTAACAAATCTATCTCGTAGAACTCTTGCTCACTTATTCTGTGACTACGACCTGTATATCGTATGCCATCAGTTCCATAATCAGATTTCTCAATTTCGCTTATGGATGTCACAGCGATGAAGTCTGGCTCTCTTTTTCCTCTTTTCCAAGATTTATGTCGATACGCGTCGATGCCGTTAAGATGCAGCCCCCCATTTAAAATCTCAGTTTGATAGCAAGAAGGCGAGTAGGTCGCCCATAATCCCATATATTTAGTATCTGGGGGATATTCGATAATACGGCAATGTTGAACCTGGTCTGGATACCTGTCAAATAATCTTCCCCAAGGGCAAGCGTCAAATTGAACGCTGAAGCTATCTAAGTTTACCGGCGTCGAATCTCTTTTAAACTCTCCATCCCATAAATAGACCCCCTTGTGCCAATCTTGCTTACGCTGTTCAATCATCGTCTCCATGGTTGGCGCATATTCGAGCAATATATCAAGCAACGATTTTCGCCCCATTCCCTGTAACTGCCCGAGGATTTCATCTATGCAAGAGACATATTCAACAAGATTTGATGCAATGAACTCATTGCGTGATGACTCACTTCTAAAGTAAAGTAGGTCCCTGCCAGTAAGAGGGATTGAAGCGAGGCGTTTTAGATAAATCAATTCGCCTGTGAGCTCACCATAGAATCTATCTCCCGGAATAGCATAGTATTTTTGAAGAGCCTCTACGTATTTACCTCCCGAAATGAGGTCTCGGACTTCCTGATAGTGGGCAATATATTCTTTAGGTTTTTTCGTGGCCTTTACCAACTCCCCCGAAGCATCTTGGAAATCAATGTAACCTTCATGTATAATTCTTTGCTCGACTGCAGCAATATCTTTCCTAGCAGGTTCCCAATAGTTATCTTCAAAAACCCTAGCTAAATCCTGAAGACTTTTACCCGTTTCCGTTTTTAACCTTTCTGCTGCAAGGCGAATTCGTCCCTTATGTTTTTGGGAATGATAGGCGTAGTCATATTGCCCGTCTTTTCGACAGTATGTGATGAGGGAGAGGATATCAGCTCCGTAAATCTTTGGCCGCGATATATTCATAAAGCATGGGCTGAAGGCTGACTTTCCAACAAGGAGTTTGTAGAGTGCGGCCATCAAATCAATTTGAGAATCAGTGAAACTGACAATATGCCATATGTCTTCTCCTTCCCCCCGGGTCTCATGCTGGTAGGCAAGCTTGGAAAGTTCAACAGCCTGAGGATACCGTTTACTTCTAGAAAAACCGAAGTGAATTCTGTATAACTCAGTCATTATGATTCGGCTCTCATTCGTGGTGACATCTAACAACTAAGCTCAGTGACCCTATCAGGATTTTCAAAGCTGAGAGGTAAGCATGCTTGGTAGCATCACACAGCGCCAGCTTTTTCTCAATGGCGTGTATATATCCAGAAAATGACTCTATGTTACTCTGTATTTTCCTCATCAGCAAAAAACTCATCCTTGTGCGCATTATACTACACGGGCAAGCATCGTTCTACAGAGTAAGAGAATTAAGCAGAAACAGAAAATGACTGAACAAAGTAGCGTTTTGTTCATAAAATAGCCTTGTCTATTATCCTTTTACCTTCACCGGAATGCCAGCTACCATGAGGTAGACTTCACTGGCGTGTCGGGCAATGAGCTGGTTGGCTTTGCCCAGCATATCGCGGTAGATACGGCCGAGCCTGGTTTCGGGTACCAGACCCATGCTGACTTCGTTGGAGACAATGATGAAGCTGGAATCGAGCTTGTCCATACAGGCAATAAGCTCATTTATCTCGGCCATCACCTGCTTTTCAGCCTTTGAGTAGTCAGACTCATCACCTAGCAGGTTGGAGACAAGCAAGGTGAGACAATCTATTAGCACCACCTCGGCATCGCCGATTTGTTGTTCTATTTGTCTGCCAATATTGGTAGGTGCCTCGAGAGTTCGCCAGCTTTCAGGGCGGTTTTTTTTGTGGTGGCTGATTCGAGCCTGCATTTCCTTATCCCGTGCCTCGCCGGTGGCTACGAAGAGGACTTTATTGCTGAGCTTTCCGGCTAGCTCTTGAGCATAGCGGCTTTTGCCGCTGCGAGCACCACCGAGTATGAAGATACACTGCTTAGCCAAGGCTGTACTCCAAAATATTTAAGAACCACCGGTCGTCTCTGGCTACCGGGACTGTCTTGCCTATCTTTATGGGTTTGTTGAATGATGGGCCATCATAAACAAAGGTATGGAATTCTCCAGCTTCGCCGCAGAGGTCGATATCCAGCCTTTCAGCAAGCTTGCGAAGCTCAGCAGCTAATCTGGTATCTATTTGTCTGCCCAGCCACTCTTTAGTAAAAAATTTGGCTTTGGCGCTGACTATAATAGCTTTAAAGCCAGCCTCGATAAAATCAGCTAGAAGCTGGGTGGTGTCCATCTGCCACAGGGGTAGTATTGCCTTTATGCCTACCTCACCGCAAACCCTGTCTATCCAGTCTTTGTGTTCTTGAAGATAGATATCGCCAGTAATCAATCCGGTAACACCCTTTGGCTTTAGTTCCTCTAAGACGGCTTTGAATCCTGCCTCATAAGTTTCCCAGGTGACCTTTTGCTGGATTATAGGTAGTGCCATAGCCTGTGCCTGTAAGGCTATGAGTTCAGGGTCTAAACCGTGGGACATTGCTCTTGTTGAGTCCTCATTTACGAAGTTCACCAAATAACCGGCCTTCACGCCCCGGGAAATCGCTTTCCAGTGGGCGAAGCAACTGTCCTTGCCACCACTCCACGAAGCAGCG
>QYPU01000032.1 GCA_007280145.1 Dehalococcoidia bacterium
ACCACCTCTGACCAGCGCTTGCCATAAACTTGAACAGAATTTAGGCCTTTCTCATTAACGCCCTCGTTTATGTAATCACTACAATAATTTAAGCCTATCGATTCCTTAAATAATTGGGCAAAGTCAATACGCATTTTCCTACATCCAGATTTACAAAGTTGACTCATTATAAGTTGAGCTATTTTCAAATGTCAAGCTATAGCTACCGTTATCAGCGAGAAGTAACTTTTTAACAGGTGATTCTAGAATATCCCTGGCTCTTGGGGTATAATTGCTACTTACAGGGAGCAATGCCAAAATGGTGAAAAAGGGGTTGACGAAGGCAGGACTAAAAGCAGAGATAATTAAACAAGTAGAGTACCACCGTCATGAACTTATTGAATTAAGCCTCAAGATTCACGCTAATCCCGAGATAGGTTTCAAGGAGGAAAAGGCTTTAGCTTGGCTAACCAGTTATCTCGAGAAAAATGGGTTCCAGATAGAAAAAGGCATAGGAGGCTTGCCTACCGCTTTCAAAGCAGTCTATGGCAGTGGCAAGCCAGTGATTGCTTTGCTCGCTGAGTATGATGCCTTACCTGAAGTTGGACATGCCTGTGGACACAATATAATAGCCGCCTCAGCAATAGGAGCTGGTGTGGCTAGCAAATACATCGTCGATAACTGCAATGGGACGGTTGCTATTTTGGGTACTCCCGCAGAGGAGTTCTTTGGCGGTAAGGTAATCATGTTGAAAGCCGGAGTCTTTGATGGGATGGATGCAGCTATGATAGTACATCCAGGAACACGCAATATGGTGACTACCGAAGCCCTCGCTTGCATTAGCCTGGAAATTGAATTCTTTGGTAAAGCAGCGCATGCCGCTGCCCATCCTGAGCAAGGAGTCAATGCTCTAGAAGCCATGATTTTAGCTTTCAATGCTTTGAACTCGCTCCGCCAACATGTCAAAGATAAAGTTCGTATTCATGGTATAATTACCCATGGTGGTGAGGCTGCCAATGTAGTGCCGGCATACTCCGCAGCTAAATTACTAGTCCGTGCTCCGGATACTGCCTACCTTGACGAACTAAAACAAAAGGTTCTACACTGTTTCAACGGAGCATCGCTAGCTACCGGGGCACAATTGGACTACAAGTGGGGGGGAATAGTCTACGCTCCAATGAGCAATCACTTGGGCTTAGCACGGCTCTTCTCACAAAATCTAGAATCTTTGGGCCGCAGAGTGGAACCTTTTGAGACTCGATTCGGTTTCGGTAGCACCGATGTAGGTAATGTCAGCCAAGTTATACCTACTATTCATCCCACGGTTGCCATCGCCTCTCCTGGCATATCATTGCACTCAGCAGACTTCGCGCTAGCTGCTGCCTCCGAGGAAGGACATAAGGGACTATTAGATGCGGCCAAAGCTCTGGCCATGACAATCGCTGACCTTCTCAGTGAACCCGAAGTATTAGTTAAAGTCAAAGAGGAGTTTTCTAAACAGTCATTGCAACAGAGGAACACCAACCAGCTGAGACAGATATAAATGGAAAGTATTCGGTAATTATTATTGGCAGGGACTTAAGAAAACCTGATATTATAACTCTACCGGCATAGGAGTTGTTAAATTAACTAGTAGCGAGGTAATCAATAAAAGTAATGAAGGTTGTTTTTTTAAAGGACATATCAACTAAAGGGAAAAGGGGGGAGATACGAGATGTAGCCAATGGCTATGCTAGAAACTTCCTTTTTCCTCGAGGATTAGCTATGCCAGCAACAGCAGGAGCTATTAAGATAGCTAAAGTTCAGTCTGAAGAGAAGTCACAACGTCAAGCTCGTCAGCAAGAGGAGATAAACGAACTGATTCAGCAATTGGAAGCGAAAGAGTTACACCTCAAGGCTCGGGCAGGTGCTAAAGGTCGTCTTCATGGTGCTATTACTAGTGCTGACATAGCTCATGGGCTCTCGCAGCTTGTTAACATCGAAATTGACAAGAAAAAAATTGAGCTAGACGAACCATTACATCACCTAGGCAGCTATGAAGTAACAATCAGCTTAGCCAAAGGCTCAGAAGCCAGGCTCAAGGTAGTCATTGAAGAAGAGGAGAAATGAATAGCGAAAACTTACCCCCACACGACATCGAAGCCGAAAAGGCAGTAATTGGCTCTCTCCTTGTTGACAGCGAAGCTATATTCAAAATTACCACCTTCCTCGGACCTGAAGACTTTTCCGCACAGGAAAATCAATGGCTTTACGACGCTTGCCTTAGCCTTTACCAGCGTAATGAGGCTATAAATCAGATAACTGTAGCCCGCGAACTAGCTCAGCGAAGCAAATTAGAAGAGGTCGGCGGAGCTGCTTATTTAAGTCATCTGGTATCTATAGTACCTACATCTCTCCATATTGAATATTATGCTCAGATTGTATCCAGACTTGCTACAATGCGGCGACTAATCAGCGCTGCTAGCCAGATTTCCGCTATTGGCTATCAAGCTGATGCCGACGTTGATGCTGCTCTCGGTAACGCAGAGGACATCCTCTTCAAGGTAAGACATCGACAGAGTCATTGGGACTTCGTTCCCATCCAGCAAGTTCTCAGTCAGTATTTTGAGGAGACAGGGCCAGCCCCATCGGGTGAAGAAGAGATTCCACATATTCTCACCAACTTTACCGCTATAGATGATCTCTTAGGCGGCCTACAGCGTTCTGACCTGATTGTTATTGGTGCTAGGCCAAGCTCAGGCAAGACCGGCTTGGCCCTCAATATTGCTAGGAACGCAGCTATTAACCAGAAAGCCTGTATTGCCCTATTTAGTCTAGAAATGTCAAGACAAGACGTTGTCCGACGCCTTCTAGCTAGTGAGGCTAATGTAGATTGCCAACATGTCCGCCTGGGGCTCTATACTGAGGGGGAAGAGAGAAGAATTATGGAAGCCAGCGGCATCCTTTCAGAAGCAGCCATCTATGTAGATGACTCACCTCAACTACGAGCAATAGAAATACGAAGCAAGGCACGGCGCCTTGACTTCGAACACAATATTAACCTAGTTATTGTCGATTATCTCCAACTAATACGGGGGGAAACTAGGCGCGACAATCGAGTGCAGGAGCTCAGTGAGATAACGCGCTCGCTGAAGGCACTTGCCCGTGAGATAGAGGCACCAGTGTTAGTTTTATCGCAACTTAGCCGAGCTATAGAGTGGCGGACATCTCATAAACCCCAGCTCGCTGACCTGAGAGATAGCGGTAGCATCGAGCAAGATGCTGATGTGGTTATGTTTATCTCTCGAGAGGAAATGTATTTTAGCGAAGAAGAATGGAAAAAAAATCATGATATCGAGATTGAGCCTTATCCTAGGGGT
The DNA here is from genome assembly GCA_007280145.1 of Dehalococcoidia bacterium. GTDB lineage: Bacteria > Chloroflexota > Dehalococcoidia > GIF9 > UBA5629 > QYPU01. The sequence goes on from QYPU01000032.1 coordinate 3,339, forward strand.
ATTGCCGATATCCTTATAGCCAAACACCGCAATGGCCCTATCGGTGAGGCTAAACTACGTTTTGTCCCTAGAACTGCCAAATTCGAAGAGTTAGCAACTGAGCTAAGCCCAACTTCCTAAGAAATATCAAGGGACAGAGACAAAGAGCATGACTAAGAAACTTTTTCCCGGTTTTCCAACAAGAGCAGAGGTTACCCCAATACCTACTGTGTTCTTCATCAGGGTAATGCCACTGATTGAAGATATTGCTGAACTAAAGACAATACTGCACATTTTCTGGCTGCTCAGCCGTCGACGAGGCTACCCCCAGTTTGTAACTTATAACGAACTCCTGTCTGACCCCATCCTCATAAGCAGCATAGGGAAGGAAACAAAACCCGTAGATGAAAAGCTTCGTTACACACTGCAACTAGTTGTCCAACATGGCATCATGCTTCACTTAGAACTTGATAGAGACGGGGAGTCTGAAGACATTTATTTTATCAACACCGAAAGTGAAAAGAAAATAATCGATAAAATTCAACAAGGCAAGCTTGCGTTACCTGGCTTAATACCCAAGAAGGAGGTGACAGCCAAAACTGTGCCACCATCAGACATCTTTAGCCTCTATGAACAAAATATAGGTATGCTCACGCCAATAATTGCTGAGGAACTTCAGGAAGCTGAGAAACTTTACCCGGCAGCTTGGATTGAAAGTGCTTTTAAGGAAGCTGTTACTCTAAATAAGCGTAGCTGGAAGTATATTTCACGTATCTTAGAACGGTGGGCTATCGAGGGCAAAGATGATGGAAAACCTGGGAGAGATTTTAAAAGGGAAGGCGATCCTGACAAATACATCAGGGGCAAATACGGACACATGGTCAGGCGCTGAGCCAGTGGACGAAAGCCTGGCCGATTCCACCTGCCCCCTGTGCAAAGGAGCTGGCTTTGTTCATCCTGTATCAGCGTCGGGGCATCCCGATTTCAGTCGAGTCGTCCCATGCCAATGTATACATAAAGAACTAGAAAAGGAGAAGCTGACTCAGCTTCAGCAGTACAGCAACCTGGGCGCCTTATCCCGACTCACTTTCGATAATCTTCTACCTGCAGGAAGACATGGCAAAACTGTGTCACAACAATACTTCACACAAGCTTACGAAGCAGCTAAGTCCTTTGCTAGTAACCCCATAGGATGGCTAATCTTGATTGGACCAAGTGGCTGCGGTAAGACACACTTGTCCTGCGCCATTGCTAATCACCGTCTAAGCCTAGCTCAACCTGTTTACTACATAGGGGTTGCCGACCTGCTAGAGCATCTTATGTCTGCCTACAACTCTAGCAGCGATATCACTCATGATGAGTTGCTCGAACAGGTAAAGAACACCCCCTTTCTAGTCTTAGATGACTTGACTATGACAGTTACCACTCCTTGGGCAAAAGGAAAATTAGAACAGCTGCTTGATTTTCGTTTCAATAGTCAATTGCCTACAGTAATCACCACCGATGTACCAATCGAAGAACTTGACAAGAGCTTGCGAGGACATTTGACCGACCCTGAACTATGCCAAATATGTGTAATCCAAGAAGAATCTTCACTGCCTTCAGAACACCTTGGGAGCTTAGAACTAGAGTTATTACGAAAAATGTCCTTCAAAAACTTTGATTACAAGCGATTGAACCTACCGCCTGAGCAACGCCAGAACCTAGAGCAGGCCTTCCGCACTGCCCTTAATTTTGCTCAATGTCCCCAAGACTGGCTGATATTACAAGGGGCCAACGGCTGCGGCAAAACACATCTGGCAGCTGCAATCGCCAATCACCTCCGTCAAGCAGGCAAACCAGTTCTGTTTATCGTAGTCACTGACCTCCTTGACCACTTACGCTCCACTTTTAGCCCTGAAAGCAGAGTTTCATACGATAAGCTCTTCGAGAAAATTAAGAGGGCTCCGGTACTCATTCTCGATGATTTCGGTGAACAATCAGCCACGCCATGGGCTCAAGAAAAGCTCTATCAACTGATTAACTATCGGTATAATGCCAGATTAGCCACAGTTATTACCACCTGTCTTACCTTAGATGAGATTGAAAATCGCATCAGTTCCCGAATGGTTGACCCTAGCCTGAGCCTTGTCTTTAACATCATGGCTCCTGATTACCGGGGTGACACAAGAGCAGCTCGGGAAGCTAAATCCCAGCAGCGATATCTACGGCGGGGTCGTTCATCTTAGGCTATTGTTAGTCGGAAGCTTTCCTGCTAAAATAACCTAGTTTAGCCAAGGACAAAGCAGTGACAAACTCACCAGTTCTAGTACTTAATCAGAACTACGAACCACTCAATATCTGCAAAGTGCGCCGGGCTATAGTTTTGCTGCTTTATGGCAAAGCTGAGGTTCTAGAAAATGGACAGGGTAATCTGCACTCCGTTAATAATGTTTTAGATATCCCTTCAGCGATTCGTCTAGTCTATTTCGTTAGGCGCCCACGGCGACAGCGAAAACTGACCAAGATAGAAGTCTTCAACCGTGACCGATACACCTGCCAATATTGTAGCCAGGAAAGCAAAGAACTTACTCTAGACCATGTTATACCTAGACGGCGTGGTGGAGAGCATAGCTGGGAAAATGTAGTCAGTGCCTGCATACCTTGCAATCGCCGAAAAGCTGGGCGGACACCAGCCGAAGCCAGAATGCCCCTTCTCCACCAACCTAAGCCACCAAGCAATGATGGTTTCTACGTGCCTTACCAGTACCTTCGTAGCCACACAGAGTGGCAAAAATATCTCCCTCAATAGCTATCTCTTCCTTCGTTGCCCGCTACCCGGTAGTTCTTTATCCCAAGTTACCTGGCTAAGAGGCAATTCCGCAGTAACTCCGGTCTCCAATTCAATCAATACCATTTCTTTCAACGGGTTATTGCCAACCACTTTAGCACTCCCCAAAGGCGTAGATACTTCCTGCCCCAACCCAGGCAACTTTTCCTTCATGGCTCGGTATTGGTCATATTCATATCCCAGGCAACAAAGGAGTCGACCGCAAATACCCGAAGTTTTCATTGGGTTGAGCGCGATACCTTGCTCCTTCGCCATCTTAATAGAAACCGGGGCAAAATCACAGAGGAAGGTAGTACAGCACAAGGAAAAACCACATTTACCTAAGCCACCAATTAACTTGGTTTCATCCCTAACTCCAACTTGTCTTAATTCAACACGAGTTTTCAGGCTGTGACTTAACTCCCGGACTAGCTCACGAAAATCGACTCTTTTCTCAGCGCTAAAGAAAACGGTAAGATGGTTTCCATCTAGATTATATTGAGCCGAAATCGATTTCATCGGAAGGTTAAACTTCCCAATTAATTCTTGACACTTAGCCAGGGCTTCTCTGCTCCTTTCTTGCTGCTGCTGGGCGTGTTCTACATCCTCAGCCTGTGCCTTGCGGACTACAGGTTTCAGCGGCTCAGTGATATCACTAAATAAAACTTGCTTTGGGGAGATAACTACTTTCCCTAGCTCTTGGCCACGGCTGGTCTCAACTACCACGTAGTCACCTACCTCTACCTCATTATCGGCAGCATCAAAATAGTAGACCTTACCAGCCTGGTGAAAACGAACTCCCACTATTTCTGACATTATAATTCAATGGGCATGGATGATATTGCATGCCCACGTTTCCCCTCCTTTCTAGGCATATCAAGCATTAAAGTTTCAAACACTAGCTGTAGGTTAGCATTTCTGGAAATCTGGCTTAACGATTTCCCCAAACTGTTGATGAAATCCTTGATCTCTAGCAAACCTAGTGCTTGTGCCCATTCCTCAAGCACTAATACATAATCAACATTGACAATAACCTGTTTGCACTCGCATTTAGTTAACATCACATCACGCCACCAAGCCAACCAAAGCTTTATTACTTCTTCGGCTAGTTTTCTATCGCTCCCAAGCTGACCAGCATAGCCAAACCGCTCCCCCCAGCCAGCGCTGAACAAGGAAAACATTTCGGATAACCTTTGAGCTCGCTGCGCAAAAGAACGATCACCAACTGAAGCTGTTAGTGCCCAGCCAAGGCAGCCTTGAGACAATCGGGCCAAAAGTCTAGCTCTATCGTCATTAACCCCCTGAGACTCAACAAGCACTTTCTCTATTTCACCACTAGACATAGGCTTCAATTCCACTCGTTGGCAACGGGAAATCACCGTGGGCAAGAGCCGTGATTCTTCAGCAGTCAAGAGAAGTATAATTACCTTAGGTAACGGCTCTTCTAAGGTCTTGAGCAAACAATTGGCCGCCTCACTAGATAAGTACTCAGCGCCATCGATAATAAATACTTTACACTTGCCCTCATAAGGTGGCAAACTAGCACTCCGTTGAAGCGCTCTGATATCCTCAATGCTAATCTCAACCCGTGGTTTCGTTTCTGTCAAACCCCAACCTGAGTTTAAACCTATTGTTGCAACATCAGCATGTCTACCATTGGCGATTCTACGGCAAGATTGGCACTCCCCACAGGGGGGGGCAGCCCCCTGACAATTTACCGCTTGAGCCAAGTCGAGAGCTAGAGTAGTCTTACCCACACGAGGTGGCCCTACAAAGAGATAGGCATGAGCTAAATTACTCATCCTGAAGCTATGTTCAAGCAAAGCTAAAGCTTTAAGCTGACCAATCGTTCGCCACATGTCAACTACTAAATTAAATCTAACCTCATTAAGTCCTGATAGTTTTCTCTCCTTCGAATAAGGCGAGCTTTACCATCCCTGACCATGATAATCGCCGGTCTCGGAACCATGTTATAGTTGTTCGACATAGGGATGGAATAGGCGCCGCTGACCGGCATTGCGATAATGTCCCCTACTGAAGCCGGCGCCACCATCACATCTCTGACCAGAATGTCCCCCGACTCGCAATATCTACCTGCAACGGTGGCCCTCATCGTCTCCTCTTCACCAACCCTATTAGCCAACAGTGCCTCATACTTAGCTTCATAAAGAGCTGGACGGACATTATCCCCTATACCACCGTCAACACAAATGTAGTTCCGCACTCCAGGTATCTCTTTTATCGCGCCAATAGTATACAAAGCCACTCCCGCTTGCCCCACAATCCCTCTTCCGGGCTCAATAATAAACCTAGGACATGCTAACCCTAGCTCATTAGTCATGCTCATCAATTTGGAAGTTATAGCCTCAGCATAATCAGCTATACTTGGCGCTGAAGAATCAAGGGTATACTGAACAGCAAAACCGCCACCAGGGGCAAATTCCTGCATGTGAAAATTGTACTTGTCTTTCATTTCCCTGGCGAAACGGAGTACTAATTCTATAGCTATCTGATAAGGAGAGGTATCAGGAATCGGAGAGCCAAGGTGGAAGTGGAGACCCGCAAGCTTGAGATTAGAAACTGACATGGCTTTAACTACTGCCATATCGGCCTGCCCGGTGGTTAGCGGAAAGCCAAATTTGCTATCCAATATTCCGGTAGTAGTGTAACGGTGAGTATGAGGGTCAACCCCCGGAGTAAGACGAAGTAGAATCTTTTGGCTAATCCCCATCTCTCCAGCCAGTCTATCAAGCAACTCCAATTCATAAAAATTATCAACTACAATTCGCCCGACTTCCCCTTTCAAGGCTAGCTCCAGCTCATCCACTGTCTTATTATTACCATGAAAATAGACTTTGTCTGGGGGAAAAGCTACTGATTGAGCCACACTCAACTCACCCCCAGAAACAACATCCAGTCCTAGACCTTCTTCTTTAAAAATAAGAGCTAACGCTCGATTCAGGAAAGCCTTGGCTGCATATATAATTAGCGTATCTGGATAGCGCTTGGTGAACTCAGTCTGGAACTCTTGACACTTGGAACGGAGGGTGAGCTCATCGAGAACATAAAGAGGAGTGCCATATTCCTTAGCTAACTCAATGCTGTCACAGCCACCAATACAAAGATGGCCGCGATTATCCACTTCCTTTGTAAACGGAAACAGGGAAAGCTTAGGTAAATTGCTTCGCCTCATTAAAACAATACCACTAATATCAGCAGACTACGGCCATTATACTATCCTTATGGCCAACGTGTCATCCTCAATTAATGCTCCTGTTCAAATTGACAGACAAAACTTGGTAGAGTACAATAACTTCTGCGGCGATATCGTTGGAGGAATACCATGGTAGAGATGACGATTGACAGTATTCGAGTAAGCCTGATGAATTATCAGCATGTAGTGATCCTAAAAGAGAAGGAATCAGACCGTTACTTGCCTATCTGGATCGGTCCAGCAGAAGCAGACGCTATATCAGTAAAGCTGCAAAATGTGGATATAGCCCGCCCTTTGACTCATGATTTGCTAGATTCTGTAATCAGCACATTAGGAGCCTCGGTTAATTTTATTGTAGTCAACGACCTCCATAACGATACTTTCTATGCTAAAATCATGCTCAATGTTAACGGTGGGCAGGTAGAAATCGACTCTCGTCCCAGTGACGCAATTGCCTTAGCAGTAAGAACAACAGCACCCATATATGTTGAGGAAGCCATTCTGGACAAAGCCGGCATTATGCTCGACCGAGAAACAGGAAAGCCTATCCCCATAGACAAGAATGCTAATAAATCAGAGGCCAAAGGTAAGGTTGACGAGCAGGAACTAAAGAAACTGTCGGCCTTTTATGACTTTATTAATACTCTTAATTTGGATGATTTGGGTAAGCGTAAATCTTAAATAAATATGCGGAATATAATGAACGAACGTTTCATCAAAAAATTAATGTCCACAACAAAATGCAGTGTTTGTGGAGAACATTACGAGATAAATAACATTAAGGTTCTGAGGCACGAAGATGATATGTGGTTTCTAAATGTCTTCTGTCCATCTTGCCGCAGTCAAGCTTTAGTTGCCGCTGTTGTTAAGAAAGACAAATCCCTGGAGACCACCACAGACCTTACCAAAGCAGAGTCAGCTAAATTCACCCAAGCCTTCACAATCAGCGCTGACGATATACTAGATTTACATAATTTCCTACAGGACTTTGACGGAGATTTCGCTAAGCTTTTCAGTCAAAAGTGAGATAGTAAGGCAGAAAGCAACCACTTATCGGCCTAACAAATGCCTCTGCTCAAAAGTTATAAGTATTTTAGAAAAACAGCCTACTTTGAACTAGCACAGTGCCTTGATTTGAAAAGAAAACATATGATACAATGCAACAGTTTAAGCCAAAGAAACCAGTACCAAGAGAGTGGGTAAGGCCCTTTTGGTTTCTTTTTAGTGTTGGCTGGTATGTAGCTTTAAGTATTGCTATACCAACTGGGATCGGGTATTGGTTTGATCGCCCAGAGAAGCTTGACAGCCATCCCTTATTTACTCTTATTGGCTTTGCTGTAGGAACGGTGCTTGCTTTTTACGGTCTTTATCGCATGCTTCACCAGTTCTACATCGAGCAAAAAGAACAAGAACAAAGGAAAAACAAGGAAGAAGACCAGCATCTATGAATATGGGCAGTGGATGCTCTACCAGAATCTTAGTTTTAGTAAGTATTATTCTTTTAGCCCTTTTGGGAGTTGGTCTGATTGCTGGCCCCTTAGGCGCCACCCTCTTGGGTATTGAACCACCTGGCATCTTAAATGTCTCAAAACCACATATTCAACTCCCTTCCGAGGGGATATTATCTGTTGCTGGCTTTACTATCACCAATACTCTCATTGCTTGTTGGCTTACTATCATCTTCTTGGTGGTTTTCTTTTATGCCTGTACTCGAAAAATGAAACTTATACCAGGGAGGCTACAAAGCTTTGCCGAGATGGTCGTATAAGGGCTGCTAAACTTTATTGAAGGTGCGGCTGGAGAGAAAAATGCTCGCACCGTTTTCCCTATAGTAGCCACCATTTTTCTTTTTGTTATAACCAATGCTTACCTGGCCCTTCTACCATTTTTTGGCACTATAGGCATTAAAGAGGGTGAGTCAATCATACCATTGTTTAGAGGCGCAAATACTGATATCAATGTGCCCCTCTCTATTGCCCTAATGTCCGTTGTCTTTATTGAATTTTGGGGACTGCGCGCGCTAGGCGTTTTCCGCTACCTCAACACTTTTTTCAATATCGGTCAGCTAGGCAAGGGCATCGCAAACCTGTCTAAAGGGAAAATGAAACCTGCCATGACCGGTATCAGCTTTGGTTTCATCAACTTATTTATTGGCTGTCTGGAAGTGCTCAGCCACTTTATTCGCATTATCAGTTTCACCTTCCGTCTCTTCGGCAACATGACTGCCGGTGAAATACTGCTACTGGTTGTCTGTTTCTTAGTACCCCTGATTGCACCTATCCCCTTTTATGGGTTAGAATTACTCGTTGGTTTTCTTCAGGCTCTGATTTTCGCCGGCTTGACGCTCGTGTTCGGCGTTATAGCTTTAACTCCTCATGAAGAGGAGCACCAAGAAACAGCTTAATTTAAAAAGGAGGGAGTAAATGGATCCAGAAGCAATGAAAATGTTAGCTGCGGGGCTGGCTGGGGGGCTAGGGATGCTTGGTCCTGGCATAGGCTTAGGGCTAATTGGCTTTGGGGCTATGCAAGCTCTTGGACGCAATCCTGAGGCTAGAGGACCTATTTTGACCAACATGATTTTGATTGGTGCCTTGGCCGAAGCTGTTGGTATATACGCTCTAATCGTAGCTATTCTACTAGCTTTGGTAGTATAAGGAGATAGGACGAAATGGAAGATAGCAATTTACCAGCTTTTATCGGCGCTATTATTGGGGCAGTCATAGTAAGTGGGATTATAGTGGCCATGGGCTTTATTATAATTGCCTTCATGCTAGTTTGAATTAAAGACCGTTGCGGCCCAAGCCTAGCTAGAATAGGCAGAGGGCTTACGTTCGAACAAGGGTACTCCCTTCAGCAACAAAAATACGAGGAGACAAGATGGAAGGTATTGGTATCAACTTACCGCTATTAGTAGCTTTTCTTGTAAGCTTCATTATTTTGTTTGTTTCGCTGGGGTTTGTCCTGTATAAGCCAGTACTTAAGATGCTTGATGAAAGACAAGCTAAGATAAAAGACAGTATGGAACAAGCAGAACAGATCAAGGAACAGACAGCACGCAGTGAAGAGGAAATCAAAGCTCAGCTAGAAAAAGCCCGCAAGGAAGGGCAAGACTTAATAGCACAAGCAGCGCAAATGGGAGAAAGCTTAAAAGAGGAATCCAAAGAAGGAGCACGTCAAGAGGCTGAATCGCTAATCGCCAAAGCGCGTGGTGAAATACAGCGAGAACGGGACAAAGCCATCGATGAGCTACGCCAGGAGTTTGCAAATATAGCCATCTTAGCTGCAGGAAAGGTGATTAATGAAACACTGGACAGAAAGAAGCACAGTAAGCTCATTGATGAAGTGCTGGAAGAGAGTGCTATATTCAAACAAGATTAGAGGGTTAATGATTAATGCCAGCAACAATGTGGAGTAAACGTTATGCCCAAGCTGCCTTTGAGATTGCTCGAGAAAAGGACGAGCTTGAAGAATGGCAAGCTGACCTGAGCAAAATAGCTGAGGCAGCAGAGGATGCTGAGTTTGTATCTTTGTTAGAAAACCCTAAGCCACCCTTTGAACTCAAGGCAAAACTTCTCAAGAAGAAGCTGGGTGAGATAAATCCTCTAGCTTCAAATCTGGCATACTTATTGGTTCTTAAAAATAGGTTCAGAAATGCTGGCCAGGTCGCTGAGGCATATGAACGTTTACTAGATGACTACCATGGAATTAAGCATGCCGAAATTGTTACTGCTACTCCACTTGACGATACAGATAAAGAAAAACTTGCCCACCACATTGAGTCAATAACAGGGAGGAAAATCTCTGTTACCGCTCAGACTGATCCTGACATTATAGGTGGCATTATCACCAGGATAGACGGCACGCTTATTGACGGTAGCATCCGTAATAAATTAGAGTTGCTAAAAAAAGAGTTAATTGAAACAGGGAAATAACTACCTGTAAGGGGGATAAATGCATGACAACTCAAGGGCGAGATATAGTCTCGGTAATTAAAGAGCAAATAGAACACTTTGGCACTACTGTAACCATGGTAGATGTAGGAACGGTAGTAGAAGTAGGTGATGGCGTTGCCCGGATTCATGGGCTGCGCGGTGCTAAATATAACGAATTGCTGGCATTCCCCCATGACATTATGGGGCTAGCCCTTAACCTGGAAGAGGACAATGTTGCCGCAGTTATCCTTGGTGATTACACTGAGATTAAAGAAGGAGATGAGGTTCATTGTACCGGTCGAGTTGCTGAGGTACCAGTTGGAGAAGAGCTTATAGGGCGCGTAGTTAATCCTATTGGCGAACCGCAAGATGGACTTGGTCCAATTAAAACAACGAAAACCAGACCTGTTGAGAGAGTTGCACCAAATGTTGTTGATAGGCAACCCGTAAAAACGCCAGTACATACCGGAATAAAAGCAGTGGACGCCCTCATTCCAATAGGACGTGGGCAGCGTGAACTTATTATCGGTGACCGCTCTATCGGCAAATCGGCTATCGGAATAGATACTATTATCAGTCAGAAGGGCGGTGACCTCATCTGCATATATGTTGCCATTGGGCAAAAAACATCAAAGGTGGCACAGGTAATCGATACTCTTAAAAAATATGGAGCTATGGAACATACGGTTGTTGTTGCAGCTAATGCCGCTGAACCAGCGCCTTTGCAATATCTGGCCCCCTACTCCGGTTGCGCCATCGGTGAAGAATTCATGGAACAGGGGAAAGATGCACTGATTATCTATGATGACCTAACTAAACACGCCTGGGCTTACCGGCAGATATCCCTGATACTTCGACGTCCACCAGGCCGAGAAGCATATCCAGGAGATGTATTCTACCTGCACAGTCGGCTGTTGGAACGTGCTGCAAAGCTGTCTGACGAAAGAGGCGGTGGTTCTCTTACCGCATTACCCATTATTGAAGTGCAGGCAGGAGATATGTCTGCCTATATACCTACTAATGTTATTTCCATTACTGACGGCCAGGCTTACCTCGAGACGGATTTGTTCAACAGCGGTATCCGTCCAGCACTCAACGCTGGCCTATCGGTATCACGCGTCGGAGGCAACGCCCAGACTAGAGCAATGAGACAGGTAGCTGGCAAACTAAGGTTGGACATGGCTCAATACCGTGAATTGGCTACTTTCGCTCAATTCGGTACTTCCGACCTAGATAAAGCCACTCGCTCACAATTAGAGCGCGGACAGCGCATCACTGAGGTGTTAAAACAGCCTCAATGCGTACCGCTCCCATTGGACAAAGAAGTTATGATACTTTACGCCGTCAATAACGGTTACCTGGACGACGTTCCCGTAGAAAAGGTTGCCGCCTTTGAGCAGGGCTTATACCGTTTTATGGACACCAATCACCCCGAGGTAGGGAAAAGTATAATCGCCGATAAAGAAATCAAATCAGAAACCGAAGCTGACCTGAAAAAAGCCATAACAGAGTTTAAACAGAGCGCAGCTTATTGAAAATATAAATGATTAGTCCACGCATTCTTCGCCGGCGCATTCGCAGCATCCAGAGTACAGCTAAAATTACACGTGCTATGGAGATGATAGCCACTGCTAAAATGAGGAGAGCTCAAGAGCAAGCTCTGGCAGGACGACCTTATAGTGATAAAATAAGCCAGGTAATAGCAGACCTCGCTGCCCAACCTGCCAGCGGTGGTGCGTTACATCCGCTGCTGGAAACTAGAGAGGTCAAAAAAATAGCGATAGTTCACATCACTTCAGATAGAGGGCTTTGCGGCGGCCTTAATACAAATATTAACCGACATACCGGCAATTTTATAGTGGGGCAAGATGTACCGGTTAGCCTCGTTACCGTCGGCGGCAAAGGACGAGCCTTCATGCGCCGGGCTCAGCGTGATATCCGTGCTGAATTCACCAGGATAAGCGACCACCCTACTTTACTCGAAACATTATCCATTTCCCATATTATTATCGATGACTACACCACAGGTTATATCGATCGCGTGTATATCGCCTATTCCAAATTTATTAACGTGATGTTACAACAACCAATGTTGGAGCTGATATTGCCTGTAGAACCAGCAACAATTCCCAAGACTGAAAGTACCGAATATATTTATGAACCTTACGCTCAATATGTTCTTGGTGAGCTACTTCCACGTTTCGTGGAAATGAAAGTCTACCATGCAATCCTCGAGTCTATTGCCAGTGAGCAATCAGCTCGCATGACAGCTATGCGCAGCGCTACCGAGAATGCCAATGAACTTATTACAGATTTAACCTTAACTTTAAACAAGGCACGTCAAGATATGATCACCAAGGAACTGCTAGATATCAGCGGAGGCGTTGAGGCCTTACGATAGATGGAGGTGCAATTATGGCAAAAGGTAAAGTAATACAGGTAATCGGAACAGTAGTTGATGTTGAATTCCCGCAAGAAGCTCTCCCCGACATTTATAATGCTATTGAAATCAATCAGGATGGTAAAAAAATTATCCTTGAAGCCGAACAGCATATAGGCAACAACTGGGTTCGCTGCCTGGCTCTAACTCCAACCGATGGATTGGAAAGGGGAACCGAAGCGATTGATACAGGTGACTCCATAGCTGTACCGGTAGGAAAAGCTACTTTGGGTCGTCTCTTTAATGTCTTCGGCGAACCGCTGGATAACCTCGGCCCAGTCGATGCCAAGGAGCACTATCCGATACATCGCCCAGCCCCAGTGTTGGAAGAACAGGAAACAAGCACCCAAATGTTAGAAACAGGGCTCAAGGTAATTGACCTGATTACTCCCTTCACCAGGGGTGGTAAAATTGGCGCTTATGGCGGCGCCGGTGTAGGCAAAACAGTTATCATAATGGAGCTGATTCACAATATCGCCACTGAGCATGGCGGCTTTTCCGTGTTCGCTGGCGTGGGCGAAAGGTCAAGGGAAGGTAACGACCTCTGGCTGGAAATGAAAGAGTCTGGAGTTATAGATAAAACAATGATGGTTTTCGGACAGATGAATGAGCCGCCTGGCGTTCGAGCCCGTATTGGCTTAACCGGCGTAACCATGGCAGAATATTTTCGCGAAGTAGAAGGACAGGATGTACT
>QYPU01000105.1 GCA_007280145.1 Dehalococcoidia bacterium
GAAGGGGTCACGGTCCCCTTAGCAGATACCTACGTGGCGCTTCTGGCGATAGAAAACGATGTTCCACTTCTCCATCATGACACCCATTTTGATTTGATAGCCCGGAAAACCGGGCTTAAAATATTGGAAGTTAAATAAAAGGGAAAGAGGCCTGACAATAAGCCAACAGCCCTGCAGCTCAGGCAAGAAATATAAACACTGCTGCGGAAGCTAAGAGGCTACAAGAGAAAAATTAAAATGCCAAGTGGAAAAGATAAAATACTACAGTACTTCAAAGACCATGTTGGGCAATGGGTGCACAATAGAGAACTTCGTGAGGCTTCAGAACTCAACGATACTCCAAGAACTATCCGCCTACTAAGGCAGCAAGGCTGGCAGATTGAAGTGAGAGGCGATGGGTATAATAGACTCATATCGCTGGAGAAGAGAGTAGCCCGAGGCGAAAGAAAAGCAATCACCGAGAAATTAAGATACCAAGTCCTAAGTCGCGATGGCTTCAGGTGCAAAGCTTGCGGTCGAGGAGCTGATAATGGCCTCAAACTACAAGTTGACCATGTAGTGCCTGTGGATTGGGGAGGTACCAATGATATCTCAAACCTCTTGAGTTTATGTGAGCAGTGCAATAGAGGGAAAAAAGCTTGGGTTGATACCGTACCATCTAAGCTGATGCAGCAAATTATGGCTAAACGGACAGTTGAGTCAAGAATTGAAGCCCTCTTCGATAGCTTCCCTAATCAGAACATATCATCAACTCTGATACAAGTCGTCTCAAAAGCAGCGCTCGACTGGCAGAGGGCTTTACGAAGAGTACGGAAAAGGAGCGGTAAAAAGATTTCGCCAACGCAGGGACGCACAGCTTACCGCTATTTCAAAGACTAGATAACAAGGCTAGTATACCATGGAATTTGTCGACCAAATAATATGCGAGGATTGCTTAGAGGCTATGGCGCGAATTCCAGACAACTCTATCCATTTAGCCATAACTTCACCTCCGTACAATTTGGGCATCAATTACGATACCCACAACGACAGTCTAGCTTACCAAGAATATCTCGACTGGATGAAAAAGGTGTGGCTGGAGACAAAGCGGGTTCTAGTTCCCGGTGGTCGTTTTGCCTTGAACATCGCGCCAACTAGCATCAAAAACTTTAGGCCTATCCACCATGACTTCTCAAATCAGCTCAGGGAAATTGGCATGATAATGAGAACTGAAGTAATCTGGTACAAACAGACAATGGGGCGACGGACAGCATGGGGCAGTTGGAAAAGCCCAGCAAATCCCCACATCATACCCTCTTGGGAATATGTGCTGGTTTTCTCCAAAGACTCGTGGACTCTTACTAGCGACTCTAAAGACAGTGATGTTACCGCAGACGAGTTTATGAGGTTCTCCGATGGCTTTTGGTATATACCACCGGAATCCCAACGTCGAGGACATCCCACCCCCTTCCCAGAAGAACTAATCTATCGCCTTATAAAATTCTATGCCTACAAAGATAATATAGTGCTCGACATGTTTGGAGGAACAGGCACTGTAGCAGTGGTAGCACTGAAGACCGGGCGACACTTTATTCACATCGACATCTCCCCTAAGTACTGCAAGATAGCAGAGGATAGATTACAAGCGGCACGGCTTCTTAAAGAACTCCCTCTAGCAATAGGCAAACCAGGAAGGAAGACAAAGATAAGTCGATACACCCCCCTAGAAACTGCCAAGCCGTCTCAAAAAAGAAAAAAACAACTAGAGCAAAGTCGCCTGCTGGAATCACGAGGCCAATACAAGCCCAAGGAAACAAAACATGCTTGATAGAGACGTTGTTGGAGAATTCCTCGACTGCGAGCTTGAAGGCATAGAAATACCCGAAGATATCGACAAGGACAAGCTCGTAGAAGCTTTTTGCGACTACGTCGAGGACGACTACTACGAATGGCTGAAGGATAACTTCAAGTCCTTCTTCAACCACGGCGACCCCGACTGGAAGTGGATAAGGGAGCGGACTGAGACTTTGACACCTGGGCATGAATAAGGCTCAACTGAACACAAATCGTGCTCAATAGGTAGCATGCCACCAGGCCAATGAAAAACACTGCTATTGCCAAAGTTTTCCAGGATATCGCTGACCTGCTGGAGCTTAAGGGGGAGAATGTGTTTAAGATTCGAGCCTACCAGCGGGCCACCCGCACTATCGAGCACCTGCCTAAAGAGATAGAGATTATGCTCGAGGAAGGCGAGGACTTGAAGAACATCCCCGGCGTGGGTGAAGCGATAGCCAGGAAAACCACCGAGCTGGTAACTACCGGCAAGCTGGGCTACTATGAAGACCTTAAAGCTGAGTTCCCCGAAGGCATAACCAGCCTGCTGGAAATCCCCGGCATCGGCCCCAAGATAGCAAGCAGGCTCTCCACCGAGCTGGAGATAAGGTCTGTGGATGAACTGGAGCAGGCCATCAAAGATGGCCAAGTAGCCAGGATGTTTCGCCTCGGTGATAAGACGGCCGACAATATCCTGCACCAGATTCAAGCCCTGCGCCGCAAAGACCAGCGTATCCCTATAGGTGAAGCCCTGCCCATGGTGGAGGAAATCCTGGATGCCCTGCGCCCTCTTCCCGGGGTGAGAAACCTCACCGCCGCCGGCAGCCTGCGCCGCTTCAGGGATACACTGGGCGATATCGACCTCATGGGCACAGTCGATAATCCAGAAGAGGTTATCAAGACCTTTGTCGCCCTGCCGCAGATAAGAGAGGTACTGGCTCAAGGCCCAACCAAGGCCAGCGCTATTCTCCCCGGCGGACTACAGGCTGACTTGAGAATGGTGGAGCATGACTCCTTCGGCTCCTTGCTTCAGTATTTCACCGGCAGCAAGCAGCACAACATAGGCTTAAGATTGAGAGGGCAAAAACAGGGCCTAAAACTGAGCGAGTACGGAATCACCGACCTGGCTAAAGATAAGCTGGAGAAATTCGCCACCGAGGAAGGTTTCTACCACCGGCTAGGACTCCAGTATATCCCACCGGAACTGAGAGAAGCCCAGCAGGAAATAGAAATGGCCGAGCAGGGCGCTATCCCTGAGCTTGTGGAATTGCCAGGCATAAAGGGAGACCTCCATGCTCACACCGACTGGAGCGACGGGCATGAGTCCATCGAAGCTATGGCTCTGGCAGCTAAAGCCCTCGGCTATCAGTATCTGGCAATAACCGACCATTCAGGCGGGCGAGGCATTGCCCACGGACTCAACGAGGAACGATTGAGAGACCAGATTGATGAAATTAAACGGCTCAATCAGCAGCTTGATGGTATTCGCCTTCTTTCAGGCATAGAGGTTGATATCCGGGCCGACGGCAGTTTAGACTTGCCCCGGGAGCTTCTAGCCGAACTGGACATCGTTATCGCTGCCATCCACTCAGCGATGACTCAAAGCGAGGAACAGATAACCAGGCGTATTCTGGGAGCTATAGAAAACCCGAACGTTGATGTTATCGCCCATCCCACCTGTCGCCTCCTCGGTGAGCGAGAGCCAGTAGCCATCGACCTGGAAGCTGTCTTCTGCGCCGCAGCTAAACATAATAAAGCCTTAGAAATCAACGCTATGCCCAGCCGACTCGACTTGAAAGATATTCACACCTACCGAGCGCGGGAGCTGGGGGTAAAGCTGACCCTGGGCACAGACGCCCATAGCAGTGCTCACCTGGGCTTCATGCGCTTCGGCATCGGCGTTGCCCGCCGCGGCTGGTGCCAGCCCCAGCATATACTCAACACCGAACCTCTGGATGAGTTGGTAACATTCCTAAAAAGCCACGCCTAGGCAAATATGGTCTTAAAGCCAGCCAGGCTAGCAACCCCCAAAGACTTGCGCTATAATTCTAATAAGGAGGCAAGATGGAAAAAACCGCCGCTTTCTTTGACTTCGATGGAACTCTGTTTCAAGGGCATATCTGGCAAGGGGTAGTCAGACATCATATCACATATAAACAGAAACTGGCCTCAGTATCGACCTATCTAGGTACACATATACCTTTGTGGCTAATGAGTAAATGTAAACTACTCAGCGAGGAATACTATAAACGGAAGTGGGCAGAGGATTTAAGCACTACCTTGGGTGGACTGGAAGAAAAGGAAGGGCTAAAGATTTTTAGATGGATAACCGATAACTATGTGACAAAGTCATTACGCCAGGATATCATCGCCTTGCTACAACAGCACAAAGAGCAGGGACACATAGTAATACTCCTTTCCGCCACCTTTAATGACCTCTTGCAAATAATCGGGAAAAAGGTAGGTGTACTCCATACGGTAGGCACAAAGCTTGAGGTGATAAAGGACAAATACACAGGTAAGATTGTTGAGCCATTATGTCTCGGCGCAAATAAAGCTAAGCTGCTTAAGGAGTTTATCAGCCAGGCACAATTAAATATAGACTTTCCCTCCAGCTTTGCCTATGGCGATAGCATCTTCGATACCACAACACTGGAAATGGTGGGTAACCCTGTCGCTGTTTATCCCGACAGGAAGCTGCTCAACTTAGCTCAGCAAAGAGGTTGGCAAATAATAGGTAGCCCAGGTTCCAGCCCTGCTAATAAGCAAGCCAGGTAAGGAGTAACCGATGCTTGCAGCCACTGAATACGAACAGGTAACCCAGATTAAGATGAGCCGCTATCCAGAGTTCAGACCTGCCACCTATGTCTCCGCTTACCTGGTGGACAGCCTCTTGATAGACAGCGGACTGGCTCACACCGCCGAGGAGTTAGCTGACTTTCTAAAGGACAAGGCAGTAAAAACAGTAGTCAACACCCACTATCACGAAGACCATATTTCAGCCAATGCACTGCTCAAAGAGAGATACGGAGCCGAGCTTCTGGCTCATCCCCTGGCCATAAACAGAATCAATCAGCCAGCTACGCTTTATCCCTACCAGGAGGAGGTCTGGGGATACCCTATCCCTACACAGGCAAAGAAAATCGGCGATAGCGTTAGCACCCAACATTTTCACTTTGAGGTAATTCACACCCCTGGCCATAGCCCTGACCATATCTGCCTCCTTGAGAAAAGCCACGGCTGGCTTTTCTCGGGAGACCTGTTCACCACCACTCACCCCAATGTAGCCCGACCCGAGGAAAACCAGTGGCAAATCATAGCCTCACTCAAAAAGGTTAAGGACTTGATGCCGCAAGCCCTCTTCCCAGCCCCGGGCCGCATAATATCTGAACCCATAGCCACGCTGGAACAGACTATCCAATACCTGGAAGATTTGGGGCACAGAGTCATGGAGCTATCTGATAATGGTTTATCTCCAGTTGAAATCAGGCAGCAAATTTTTGGCGATGAGAGCCTGTTAGCTGAGTTCACTCAACAGCAGTTTTCATCAGAAAACCTGGT
The DNA here is from genome assembly GCA_007280145.1 of Dehalococcoidia bacterium. GTDB lineage: Bacteria > Chloroflexota > Dehalococcoidia > GIF9 > UBA5629 > QYPU01. Next base: position 5,374 of record QYPU01000105.1, read on the forward strand.
GAAGTCCTATCTCAAAAAAGAGTGACCAGAAAATGTCATCAAGAGAGGCGCAGAATACTTCCGCCACCACAACTGAAGCCGATGCCAGGGCAATTGAGCATCTTAAACAAGCTGTTGCCAGCGGCACACACTGGTACCAGGCCTTGCTCGAAGCCATCAAGCTATGGAGCAGTGCTGAGGAGGATTACAAGGGACGTCACTACTGCTACTTAATTGATGGCGAGGCTTTCGACTGGCTGCTGCTGGCAGAGCGTCTATGTGAGGAAATAAGTGAGCAAATCCCGGAAAAGGAGAGGATCGACCTCCTATTTTTTGACCGACCACCCTTAGAGCTGACTAAAGAGAAATTCAAGAAATTAATTGGCCCGGCTAAACATCGGGCTTACCTCAACTATCTCTATGGTATCCTGGTTGAGGAAGCTTTGATTTCGGCTGTGGTCAGCGAGATTCGCAAAGAGCGACGAGCCTTGGGCTTAAACAGACACGCCGACGACCTGGACAAGGCATACCATCGAATTTACGGCGATAGCCAGCAGGCCTTGCTGGACAGCTTCAGAAAAGAGAAGCGACACCCCAAACGCAAATCCACGAGTTTGGGCGAGCTTAAAGAATTCACCTACTGGCTATTCAAATATCGACTGAAAATCTGCGATAAATCACGCGTAGCCAGTGATACCAAGAAGGCCCTAATGCAAATGCACCACGCTGCAGCACTGAAGAAGGTAACTCCTAGCTGAGCTTCCATGCGAGCCGCCCGCCCACGGGTGACCGCCCTTTACCTGTAGATAGGTGACTCTCACCTAATTAAACAAGATGCTGAACAATTCACTAAAAGGTGTGGTCAGGCTTGAGTGCTATCTATCTTCTAGAACTCCGATAAATGTCTCTGCACCAACGATCTTAATGCCCTAGTATTCTCCGAGTTTCTGCAATGCTTTATCACCGGTTACGATGAGATCTGCCTGTGCTTCAACGGCACAGGAGATTATTTTGTCATCACCAGGGTCAGGAGCTACATCTCTAAGGATTAACCCCCCAGCAACACAGTGAGCCTGGTGAGTTAAAGTAAGAACAAAGACCTGGATATCAGATTCAGCGAGATGATATTTTCCTTGAATGCGAGGTAAATGCAGAACACGATTGACCTCTTCGATAATCTCGTAAGAGGTAACCAGAATAAATTCTCCTCTTCGCCAATACCTTTCAATTTCTCTGGGGTGACTAAGAGGAGATATGAAGCCTGAGACCAATAAGTTTGTATCCACCACTGCCCCGGAGCATCAGCTATCCCCAAGGCGGATTTCGGCGATGGCCTCAGCTACATCTCTCCCCACCTCTTCAAAAGGAATCCCCTTGTTTCTCTCAGCCACATTTTCCAAGCGGCTAAATAAGGCTTCCCTGGCTATTTGGCTGGTGCTGGTTGCCAGAAGAAATAAATCCACATTCGCTCTTGGAATTCGATAGTTTCGCCCTAGCTTGGAGGCTACAAGTTTACCCTCTCTAATATAGCGATAGACTGTATCTTTATTGAGCTGGAGATAATCAGCCACTTGCTCCGGGGTCATAATCTCTTTTACTGTTTCCATCATAACACTCTGCAAAAAATATTATAGCGCTATTGTTGATTTTTGTCTACTCGTCTTGTTAATTGTTGTAAATAGGGCTTATCCTGTTTTTGCTACCGTGTAGGGGCCTAACATTTCATCAATGTGGCACCTAGGGGGTTATCCCTAGCTGAGCTGACTCAACTCCTGTCTCAATCTTAGCAGCTTATCCTCACAAGCTTGAAGCTTACTCCGCTCTTTCTCTACCACCGCCGCCGGCGCTCTGGACAAAAAGGCGGTGTCTTTCAGTCTTTGCTCCAGCCGGGCAATTTCCTTTTGATTTGTGCTGATTTCTGTTTCCAACCGCTGCTTCTCGGCAGCCAAATCAACCATGCCTGCCCAGGGCAAAACCACTTCAGCTTCCTTCAATACCAGAACCAGGGCTTTCTCCCCCTTCGCCTGCCTCTGCTCTCGACTCAAAACAGCCAGAGGCCGAGCCCTGGCTAAAATCTCTATAACCCCGGACTGCGAAGCTATAGCAGAAACAAGATTGTCGGCATAGACCTGAGCCTCAATCCACTTGGCTGCGGCCACTTTATGTTCAGCCCTGGCATTGCGAATGGAACGGATAATTTCTATAACTGAGTCCATCACCTGCTCAGCCTCAGGGTCAATAGCCTTCCCATCGGCAATCGGATATGGGGCAATCGTAATAGAAGCCGAGTCAAGGCTGCCCTCAGGTAGACGCTGCTTCAAATCCTGCCATAGTTCCTCAGTGATAAACGGCATAAAGGGATGGAGAAGGCGGAGCATCGTCTCCAGGACAAAAGCCAGGACAGGCAAAGGTGAAGATGCCTGCTGAGACAGACGGACTTTAGCTATTTCAATATACCAATCACAAAATTCACCCCAGAAAAAATTATGTATTTGCCGCTCAGCCTCTCCAAACTGGTAATCAGACATCAACTTATCGACATTGAGAACAAGGCCATTAAGCCGACTCAAAATCCAGCGGTCCTCTATTAGCTCTGGACGCTCCGCTGTCAACCTCGCCCATGCTCCATCTTTTATCGGCTCAGCTTCAAGGCTTCGAAGGACAAACCTGGCTGCATTCCACAGCTTGTTAGCAAAATTGCGTCCAGCCTCCAATCTATGCCGACCGAGATTAATATCATTTCCTGGCGAAGTGCCCGTAGTTACAGCAAAGCGAAGGGCATCGGTGCCATACTCATCTATGGCATCGATGGGACTCAGTACATTCCCCCGCATCTTGCTCATCTTGTCACCTTTCTCATCACGAATCAGCCCATGCAGGTAGACAGTATGAAAGGGAATGTCACCAGTGTCTTCCAAGCCCATCATAATCATCCTGGCTACCCAGAAAAAGAGTATGTCATAGCCAGTTTCCATAACCGAGGTGGGATAGAAATAGCCCAAGTCCTCAGTATCCTCAGGCCAACCTAAAGTTGAGTGTGTCCATAATGCCGAGCTAAACCAGGTATCGAGCACATCAGGGTCCTGAACGATTTTAGTTGAGCCACAATGGCCGCAAGTTGAAGGTTCATCAATAGATGCTGTCAGTTCACCGCACTTATGGCAATACCACACCGGAATTCGATGCCCCCACCATAGCTGCCGGCTGATGCACCAATCACGAATATTCTCCATCCAATTAAGATATACCCCAGTGAAGCGCTCCGGGATTATGGTGATGCGGCCTTCATTAACAGCTTTGATTGCTGCCTCAGCTAACGGCGCTATTTTAACAAACCACTGCTGGCTCACATTAGGCTCAATCATCGTCTGGCAGCGGTCACAGTGTCCCACCGAATGGGAATACGGCTCAATCTTCTCCAGCAGGCCAGCCTTCTCAAAGTCAGCTACTATCCTTTCACGACAGTCAAGGCGGTCAAGCCCGATATAGGGGCCAGCTTGCTCATTCATAGTAGCATCCGGGTTAAATATATTTATCATCGGTAAGCCCTGCCGTTCTGCCATTTCAAAGTCCACCGGGTCGTGAGCTGGAGTAATCTTAACTGCGCCAGTGCCAAATTCAGGGTCAACCGCGCTGTCAGCGATGATAGGAATCGCCCTCCCAATAACTGGAAGGACGACCTTCTTACCTATTAAGCCCTCAAAGCGCTTATCGCCAGGATTCACCGCCACTGCAGTATCACCAAGGTAAGTCTCAGGCCTGGTAGTAGCCACGGTAACAAAGCCATCACCTTCAGCCAGGGGATAACGAAGATAATAGAGACTGCCTGTTATATCCTTGTGCTGGACTTCCAAATCAGAAAGCGCCGTCTGGCAGCGGGGGCACCAGTTTATTATCCGCTCTCCACGATAAATCAGCCCTTTATTATATAAGCGAACGAAGGCGGTGCGCACCGCCAAACTCGGTCCTTCATCCAGAGTAAAACGTTCCCGTGTCCAGTCACAGGAAGCCCCCAGTCTCTGATGTTGATAAGTAATTGACTGCCGTGACTGGCTCACCCACTCCCAAACTTCCTTGATGAACTTCTCCCTGCCCAGCGTATAGCGGTCGGTTCCCTCTTTAGCTAATTTCTGCTCCACCACCACCTGGGTGGCAATACCAGCATGGTCAACACCAGGCAGCCACAAAGTAGGCTCGCCCTTCATCCGATGCCACCTGACCATGATGTCCTCTAGCGTAGCCGTCAGGGCATGTCCCAGATGAAGCTCGCCAGTAACATTCGGTGGCGGCATAATGATGACGAATGGTTTCTTGTTGCGGTCTATCTTCGGGGTAAAATAGCCCCGCTCCACCCAGAAGCGATACCACTTCTGCTCGACTTTATCTGGCTCATAGGCCTTTGGAATTTCAGACACGTCTTAGACTTTCTCCATTACAATTCTGGAATCCCTAGATCTCGGCAGACCTTCCCTGCCGTAAAATCGTTAATTTCTCGATGACGTGGCACAGTTGAAGTCTTACTGTTGGCTGGATTATAAAACACACTATGCTTCTTGCCCTCTCGAAGGAGTTGGCACCCCCGATTACGAAGATGCCGCAGCAAATCTTTCCGCTTCATTAGGCAGGTTCACACTTCAACTACGATTGGCTCTCTGATAACGGAGGCATCTCCCTGGCTCTTGGCGGCAAGCTCTTTATTGGCCTCGATAATCAGGCACAGAGCTTCTCGAAGATTCTCCCTCACTTCCTTCAAAGTACGTCCCTGGGTATTGACGCCTGGAAGCTCCTCCACATAGCCAATATACCAGTTTCCCCTCTTTTCAATGACTCCAGTAAACTCTCGTGACATCCTTCTCTCCTTACACTTTCCTGAGTCGATACCTCTTCATTGGCTC
>QYPU01000038.1 GCA_007280145.1 Dehalococcoidia bacterium
CTACGCTGCAGGGTACCAACATGGAAGCCACTCTTACTTTCAAAAACTGTACTGTACCAGCAGAGAATGTCATTGGAGAGGTTGGTAAGGGTTTTACGACAAGTATGATCAGGATAAATCACAGCCGTATTCGCTTGGCATCCTCATGTGTTGGTGTAGCAGAAAAATTATTAAAGCTGTCAACTGATTATGCCAAAGAACGAGTTCAGTCTGGCAAAGCCATTGCCGAACGAGATGTAATCCAGACAATGCTAGCTGATATGGCAACAGAGATCTATGCTGCCCGCTGTATGGTTTATGATGCTTCCTGGAAGGTAGACCAGGGTATGGAGGCACGCAAAGAGGCATCGATGGTAAAGCTATTTGCCAGCGAGATGGTAAATAGAGTAGCTGATAGAGCTGTCCAGATTCACGGTGGAGCCGGACTTACGATAGGACATCCCGTGGAGACAATTTACCATCGAGTAAGAGCAGCGAGAATAGCTACTGGTACCTCCGAAATGCAAAGAGCTACTATTGCCAAAGCACTACTAAAAGACTAGCTCTAGCTTTGCAATAATAATGGCCATGCTACTAGAAGGGAGTGAAGGTAGCCGATGTTACCTGGATGCCAGCCAGGCCATCGAGTTTGAGTAGCATGCTGAAGAAGAGGCATTTCAGGCATTGCTCAATTCTGTAACAACTAGGCTACGCCAATCCCAAGAGACATCATGGTAAAAGGAGTTTTCTACGGATGGTGGATAGTATTAGCTAGTTTTTTCATCGCCTTTTATGTCGCCGGTAATGTATTTTACGGCTTTACTGCCTTTTTCGAGCCAATAGTAGAGGAGTACGGTTGGAGCTATACACAAGTCTCAATAGCCAGCTCCCTTCGCGGCTTAGAGATGGGCATCCTAGCTCCCCTAATAGGCTTCTTCGTCGACCGCTTTGGTTCAAGAAAGTTGGCAATCTTTGGAGTCATTACAACAGGCTTTGGATTAATCCTCCTCAGCCTAACCAACTCACTTGTCATATTTTACAGCGCGTGTCTCCTCCTCGCCCTAGGAGCAGGCAGTTGTACTGGCCTGGTGTTGTACGCAGCAGTCGCAAACTGGTTTAGGAAGAAAGTCGGCAAGGCACTTGGGATTGTATCCTGCGGATTTGGTGCCAGCGGAGTGCTTATTCCACTTATAGTTTGGCTCATTGATATTTATGACTGGCAAACGGCGCTGGTTATTATCGGATTAGGAATGTGGGCTCTCGGAATCCCGTTGTCACTCATCATTCGCGATAAGCCGGAGCAATATGGCTATCTCCCTGACGGAGAAGTAGTAGCTGAGCCAATCCCCAATCCTGAGACTCAGGAACCGGAGGTAGCGGTTAGCTTTCAGGAGATGCTCAAGGGCAAATCCCTCTGGCTCATAAGCCTGGCAGAGGCAACACGGTTCATAATTCTTTCAGCGGTTGTCATCCATGTTATGCCTTACCTCAGCAGCATCGGTATATCAAGGACAAACGCTGCGCTTGTGGCAACAGCCATTCCCTTGCTCAGCCTCGTTGGTAGATTTGTCGCCGGGTGGCTTGGGGATATCTACAACAAAAAGTACCTCATGGTCGGAACATACTGCCTTATTGGAACGGGGATGTTAGCTTTCTCATATGCCCAGGCAGGATGGGCTATTCTCCTTTTTCTTGCCCTTTTCTCATCAGGAACTGGGGGAAACGCTACTCTAAGGGCAGCCATGGTTAGGGAATATTTCGGGGTAGCTTCCTTTGGCAAGGTGCTTGGGGTAATAATGGGGGCATCAGCAATCGGTGGGATTATAGGGCCTGCCCTGGCTGGATGGGCATTTGATACCATGGGAAGCTATCATTTGATATGGCTCGCCTTCAGTGGGCTTGCCATCGTTTCAATAGCAACAATACTTATGGTCAAGCCGGAAAAGGCTTTGACCCTAGAACCGAGGATTGGTAGGAACTAGCCCCGCAAAAGCCGCTCAATAGCTCGCTCATAGCAATGTTGAGCCGTTGACTTCAAACTTTATACTGCCAACCAAAGAAGCCTGCTAGTATTTCATCATGCCCTATTGGGTTAAGCTGGGTTTTTCTCTTCTCATTATTATTTCGCCAGCAATTCGAGCCGCTTTCCCAGGAGGAACACGGCATTTCTTCGAGGCGCCAGCTTTTTGGAACTCCTCAGCCTCCGCCGGGTCTGCCAGAGCAAAGCTTCTGCCAAACAGCAGCTTTTGGATATCACGACACATCAGGCTGCCAAACTCGTTTTCAAACTCCCGGCAAAATTTTCTAGCTGGTCTGATTGCCCGTATAAGCCCTTCCCAATCATCTAACTTATCGCGACCATAGGCTAACCCGATAGCCATAAGGCCACCGATTACGGCCCCACAGGTCTCCCCTCTCAGAGCAATGCCAGGCATGGCGGTAGCTGCTTTCAAGGTCGAGGCATCACCAAGGTGAAATTGTTCCTGAAGAGCCAAGAGACTGCTCTGAGCGCAGTTGCCAGACATCTCTACATAATCTCCAGCTTTTTGCTCAAGCTGATTCAGGATGTCTTCCTCTGAGGCTTTAGCCTGCATTTCCAGTACCCTCTACATTAAATTTGGATATGTTTATTGGATATGCTTATATAAAATTGCCTAGGTTTGGCATAGAATATAACAGAAAGGCGGACCTTTTTAAATTTAAATCTGTTACAGCATTAGTACTAATTACAGGAGAATATTATGGATTTCAGATAGCTTCACCCATATATTTAAGAATGAGAGGAGTAACATCAACCTTGCCTTTTTGTTTGTGTTTCACATTAGTATACCTACCAATTTAACACAATCTAGTATAGCACAGTATAGTATAGTATGATATAGCAAAATATAACTGTCGATCTCGTTCAGATAGACTAGTGACACAATCGTACAAAACGTTGTAAGATCAGAGGCTAACAAGGCTGCTCGTGTGGGAAGTATACCAATGGAACCACTCAACGCCCAAAAGCCTAATAGCAAGGCTGGCTAGCTTACATTCAGTCTTACTCGGCAAGGGGGGAACTATATGGAGTATTATGTGTTAACTCAATCAGGTAGGGAAGCGATACCAGTACTCCAGAAGACAGAGAGGAATGACGAGGCGAATATACTTGAGCACCTAGGTAAAGCCGATGGTGCAACAGTGGAACAAGTAGCTGATGAAATGCATCTGGACAAGAAGACAGCATATGACAAGCTAAGGTCGTTGAGCGCCAACAGATGGGTCTGGCAAAAGATGACAAAACTTACACCATTCTAGTTCAACAAGAATCTCACCTTATCTGCCCCATCCCCAAAGTGACTACCACTGGCATCATTAGGCCTTTCTACAAAGTTCGTGTTAACAACCTCGTTCTCTTAACAGCCTTCCTATTCCGTCTATTTAATATACTATTACCTACTTTTCTGCCTCTTGCGCCTAGCCTCAAACTTTCCCCTTCTTTAATGTTTCAGTTGGTTTGAATACATCCGTGTCGAACTTCTTAGCGAGCCCTTCGCATTTCTCTGCTAGCTTATCATAGCCTATTCCCTTAGCAAGCTGGAATGGGCCAAACGCGCTGCCGCCTCCATTAACCATCGCTTTGTCAATATCATCCGGGCTTTTCGCTACCCCTTCCTCAAGCAGTTTCGTTGCTTCGTTCACCTGTATAGCAATCAAATCATTTATATCAAAGTCTTCCTTAGCCTTGGCTAAGTCTATAGCAGGTCTTCCCTTAGACCAATCGAAGATTCCTTTTCCTGTCTTCTTTCCCAGGGTACCTGCATCAACCTTTTCCTTGAGCCATTTAGTCGGTTTATAGTCTGGGGAGACCGTCTCAGCAAAGTATAGACAGCTATGATAAGCAACATCCAATCCTACATAATCCATCAGCTCGTATGGCCCCATAGGCATGCCCATTTGCCTCATCTTGGCATCGATTTCCTCAGGGGTGGCAATTCCTCTGTCCAATATAGCGCCGAAGAAAATTGAAGTAGGCGCTTGAACCCTGTTGTAGATGAACCCTGGAGAGTCTTTCTCAACCATGACTGGAGCCTTGTTCATTTTTGCTGCTACGTCATAGGCTACCTGCATAGTCTCGTCGCTTGTCTTGTCTCCCCTTATAATCTCAACGAGCTTCATCAGAACAGCCGGGTTAAAGAAGTGCATCCCAACAACTTTTTCTGGCCGCTTGGTGATTGATGCTATACCCGTAATGCTCATATTGGAGGTATTTGTTGCAAGCACAGCATGCTCCGGCGCTAGCTTATCCAGCTCTTGGAACACTGCTTTCTTGATATCCATGACTTCAGGAGCTGCTTCAATGACAAAATCCGCATCTTTAACCGCCTCACCTACATCAACAAAGATTTCAATGTTGCCCAACATTGCCTTCTTATTCTCTTCGGAGATTTTTTGCTTCTCCACAAGCTTTGCCATGCTCTCTTCAATTCTCTGAAGCCCTTTATCAACGAATCTCTGCTCAATGTCTCTCATTGCCACCTTATAGCCGTTGAGGAGTGCCACTTCGGCAATTCCGTGCCCCATATCACCTGCACCCATCACCACTATTTTCTTGACATCTTCTGCTTTCATATCAGAACCTCCTTTTTTATTTTTGTTATTAAGAACGCTACTCCCCTTTAAAATCTGGCTCACGTTTCTGGATAAATGCCATCATCCCCTCCATGGCATCCTTGCTTTTTTGCACCTGCCGAGAACCTTCCAGCTCGATTTTCAATCCCTCATCCAGGGTCGTTTCAAGCCCACGAGCCACCGCATCCAGAATTATCTTCACTGCAACCGGCGCTTTTTTAGCTAATGTTTTGGCAAGCTCCTTAGCATCCTGCATCACCTCTCCTGGCTGAGACACCTTTGTAATAAGTCCAATATTTAAAGCTTCTGGAGCTCTTATTCTCGTTCCGAGGATGAGCATTTCAAGCGCCTTGGTTTTCCCCACTAATCTAGGCAACCTCTGAGTCCCCCCCCAACCGGGAATGATGCCCAGGTCAATTTCAGGCTGACCAATTACTACTTTCTCTACATCTGCCATTATCCTGAAATGGCAAGCCATCGACAGTTCACAACCACCACCGAGAGCAAAGCCTTGGATTGCTGCTACTACAGGCTTGGGATACCTCTCAATTCTACTAAATACCTCATGGCCTTTAGGCCCAATCTTTTCCGCCTCTGGCGTACCAGCAACCTTCACATCAAAGCCCGCCGAGAACCCCTTTTCGCCAGCACCAGTGATGATTAAGGCTCTTATTGCCTTGTCCTGTTCCAGTTCAGTCAAGGCTTTGTCGAGTTCATCTAGAACAGCATAATTTATTGGATTAGCTGGCGGCCGGTTCAGAGTGATTATCCCGATATTTTCTTCTCGCTCAACAATCAAATTTTCATAAGCCATGGCCCTCTCCTTTCTCAAAACTTTTTCGTCTGGTCATGATTTCTTTAATAAAACTATCGCTACATCGCCTCCTTTCACTGGCTTTGTTACCGCTGCTAACAGGAATTAAATCCCACGCTTCCACGCTCAGCAGAATTCAAATCTACGACCAACCTCATACACGCCATCTGCCCTGCCGTTGAGCTACGAGGCCAAGGAATATCAAATACGACCTGCTCTTGCCGCAGCCTGCTCGGAGAAAATTATCACGAAGCAGCATCTCTACAGCTTTATGAAAGTAATCTATTTCCACCCTTGTCCCACATGCAGCAATAGTATACCAAAGAATTATGAGAGTGTGAAGCAGGAGTGGATTCACAACTCAGCAATATCATCTAGTGGTATTCAGCCAGGATAGTCGAGTATAATATGTGGTACAAAGAAACACCTGTAGTTTTGTAATCAGCAATGCAGTAGGAGGCATCCCAGGGATGGGCTTTAAAATATTACTTGCTGACAATGATGCCAATTATTTGAGCCGTTTGGGGCGAGCGCTTCTGGACGCAGACTACTTGCTTTACCCAGCCGAATCTAAGGAAGTAGCCTTAGAACAAATTACCGAACATAACATTGATGCAGCCATAATAGACGTCAACTTGGCCGGTGGCGTGGCAGAACTACTAGAAGCCTGCATGAACAAGTCAAAACCGCTTGTCACTATGGGCGATCTACCCCTCAAAGAGACGAAATATCTAATCGATATAATGTACTACGGGATACCATATGTGAAGAAATTCAGCAATGAAGGTGCCATTAAGCTTGACAACATAATCGCCAGAATGAACGCTCTGCTAAAAACTCTGCTCATCTTCAGCAATAACAAAGAATACCAGCTTGGTGTTTTGGCTGGACTCAAAAGCAAAGGTTACAAAGTTTTTGTAGCTGAA
>QYPU01000108.1 GCA_007280145.1 Dehalococcoidia bacterium
CGCTTGGTTATGGCAAGAGGCAGGTTGTACTTCACTATCTGGGTTTTGCCTTCATTGTGGGTGCGGCAGGCTCGTTGCTTGGCGCAGTGCTGGGTATTACTCTGGCTAATGCTCTTACCGCGGAGTATGCCCGGCAACTTGCGTTGCCGTTTGTTGTAATCGAGCCGCATTGGGGTGTTGTGGCTGTTGGCATGGTGATAGGCATTGCGATGCCCCTGGCGGCTGGCCTGTTTCCGGCGTGGGCGACAACCAGGATGCGCCCTGCTGAAGCGATGCGTCCTGCGGCACCTGCTGCTGGGCATCGAACCTTGGTGGAAACCTTGCTACCCTTTCTATCCCGGCTTCCCTACGTCCTCAAGTTGCCCATGCGAAACGTGTTTCGCAACCCGCGACGCACCTTCTTTATGGCTACGGGAGTAGCTTCAGCTATCGTCCTGGTTCTAGTCTCCATGTCCTTTGTCGATGCTATGGAGACAATGATGGATACTCAGTTTGAAAAGATACAGAATTTCGATGCCAGGGTCATCTTTCAAGGCACGGGTGCAGCAGCAACTGCTTCCTATATCAGCCACCTTGAAGGAATACAGCAAACCGAGGCTATTCTTGAGGTGCCCTACCGTATTCGACACGGCGAGAAGGTGGCTGATACCAGCATTATGGGGTTGCCGGAAGGGTCATCGATGTACAATCTATTAAGGCCGGATGGCTCTCCCACCAGTGTCAAACAGGATGGCATATTGCTCGGCCTGTCTTTAAAGAAAAAACTGGGTGCTGAGATTGGTGACATGCTTCAACTGGAACCTGTTGTAGGAACTATCGGGGACATAGAAAAGTGTCTGGTGGGGTTCGTCGATATGCCGATGGGTGATAGGGCATTCATGCCGCTGCGGGATACGCAAAGGCTGCTGCGCGCACCTGGGACTGCCACGGGGGTGCTGCTCAACTTCGATGGTGAGCCATCGGCCAAGCTGTTAAAAAGGCTCTATGACCTCCCCGAAACCGCCTCGATAGAATTTGCTGGCGAAACGAGACGATTTCTTGACGAGATGATGGGTCTCTTCTGGGCTTTTATCGGCGTGATGCTGTCTATGGGTGCTGCCCTGGGGATGGCCATCATCTTCAACGGGGTTACGGTGAATGTGCTTGAGCGCAGACGGGAGATTGCCATAATGCGCGCTATGGGCATGAGCCGCACCCGGCTTAGCCTCATTCTCACGCTGGAAAACCTGGCCATAGGCTGCCTGGGGGTCCTAATCGGCCTACCGCTGGGGCATTACCTGGCAGTCGCTTATATGGCTCAATTCGAGACAGACATCATGAGCATGAGTGCGGTCATCTTCCCCAGAAGCTATGTCATCGCCGCGTCGGTTGCACTGGTTATTCTGGTTGTTTCGCAGATACCCGCCATCAGGCAAATCTACCGGCTTAGCCTCGCCACGGCAACCAAAGATTGGTCTGAGTAATGGGACGTGACGCAAAGCAAATCCTCAACTTGCTGGTCGAGGAATACGGCAATCGTGAGTGGCGGCGACGGCAGAGTCCACTCTCGGTGCTGGTTCAGACGATTCTTTCTCAAAATACATCGGATAGTAATTCCAATCAGGCTTTTGAGTCGCTTTTGGCTTCCTTTGGTAGTTGGGGAGAGGTAGCCGATGCCAGCGTGGGTCAAATTACTGACTGTATCAGGGCTGGCGGTTTAGGAGAAATCAAGGCCAGGTATATCAAGCAGGTGCTTGAGGAGATACGGCGGAGGCGAGATGGGTTTGAGCTCAACTTCTTGAGGCGGCTTTCTCTCGATGAAGCCAGGGATTGGCTGAGGCAATTGCCCGGTGTGGGTATGAAGACAGCTAGCTGCGTATTGCTTTTCTCCCTGGGGATGCCGGCTCTACCGGTGGATACGCATGTTTTCCGTGTTGCCAAGAGGCTAGGACTGATTGATTCTAAAGTCTCTGTAGCGCAAGCTCATAAGCTGCTCGAGAGCCTTGTTCCGCCCAGTGATGTCTATCGATTTCACATTCTGATAGTAGAACATGGCAGGAAGGTATGTAAGGCCCAGCATCCTCGCTGTTACCAGTGCGTGTTGCGGGGGGTGTGTGCCAGCTATGAGGAGGTGAGTAGGCGAGGTTAGGGCAATATCTTTGTAGTGAGGAAAAATAATATGTAGTGCGACCTTTTAAGGTCGCCTGGGGGGTGATGGGGCAGGGCTAAAGCCCTGCACTACATGTTTTTCTGGATAGGGCTTTTGGCCTTTCCGCATTTTTATACCTCCTTAGCTTTCTGTTTGACCGAAAGCTAGCTACAGGCTGTGATGGGGGGCCAGATGTTCGAGCCCTGTGCTAACTTTTCAGTCTACTATCAGTATAACGGTGGATTGTTGCCGCAGTTTTGCTTATATGTAAAATTTTTGTAGCAATTCTGCTCTGGCCTTGGTCTATATTCATGTATAATTAGGCAGGTCTAGCTATACCCAGGAGGCTGTTTTATGAGGAAGGCAACAAGGAACTATATTCTGGATGCTGCTTTTGGTTTGCCTCTCTTATTTCAGGGCATCTCTGGGTTTATCCTCTGGCTTGTTTTGCCCGGAGGTTATAGGGGAGGCTCTGGGGTACGTGGGGGAGGTTCTGTATTTCTGTTTGACCGTCATACCTGGCTTGCTATCCATGAGTGGACGGCGGTCGCACTGGTAGTCATGTTTGCCTTGCATGTTGCTATACACTGGCGGTGGATTGTCTATATGACAAAATCATACTTTAAGCAACATGACAAGGCTTAGCCTGTGTTTGTGGGGTCAGGCTGTTAGTTCAGAAAAGCAGATTCCTGTTGGGATGTAATTAGCTTCCCTTTAGGTGTCTATTCCCGGGATGGGGAAGCGGTGGCATAGGGAAGCTACCTGTTCGGCTACTTCCTTTTGAGTCTTTTTGTCGTCGGGGTGGGAGAGTACCTTGGTGATGAGGGAGGCAATCTGTTTCATTTCCTGGATGCCAAAGCCTTGGCTGGTGACGGCTGGTGTGCCCAGCCTGATGCCGCTGCTAATTCGTGGTGGCTTGGTGTCGAAGGGGATGGCATTCTTGTTTACCAGGATGCCGGTGCTTTCGAGGGCTTCCTGGGCAGTATTGCCGGTTAGCCCAATTGGGGTCAGGTCAATGAGGACAAGGTGGTTGTCAGTACCGCCGGAGACCAGACGCAGGCCCTGCTGCTGAAGCTCAGCGGCAAGGATGACAGCATTTTCCAGGACAGCCTTTTGGTAAGTGGTAAACTCGGGCTGCATGGCTTCGAAGAAGGCTACTGCCTTGGCAGCGATAACATGCATCAGAGGTCCCCCCTGCATCGCAGGAAAAACGGCGGAGTCGATTTTTGAAGCCAGCTCTTGTTTACATAAGACAAAGCCGCTGCGTGGGCCGCGTAACGTCTTGTGAGTAGATGAAGTAACTACCTGAGCATAGGGGACTGGGGAGGGATGCAAATTGGTGGCTACAAGCCCAGCGATGTGAGCCATATCTGCCATAAGTTGAGCGCCTGCTGCATCGGCGATGTGCCGGAAGCGGGCAAAGTCGATAGTTCTAGGATAAGAGCTGGCCCCGGCGATAATCAGCTTCGGCTTGTGCTTTAGAGCCAGCTTTTCTATATCGTCGTAATCGAGCTTTTCGGTCTCACGGTTAACACCATAGGGAATAAACTTATACCATCTGCCTGAGAAATTAACCTGAGCCCCGTGGGTTAGATGTCCGCCATGACTTAGGGTCATTCCCATAACGGTGTCACCAAGCTCAAGCAGGGCAAAATAGGCTGCCATATTAGCCTGACTGCCGCTGTGAGGCTGGACATTGGCATGCTCAGCATTGAATAGCTTTTTAGCTCTTTCGATGGCTAAATTTTCAACAGCGTCTATGTTGGGGCAGCCAGCGTAGTAGCGACGTCCTGGATAGCCTTCAGCATATTTGTTAGTTAGAATAGAGCCTTGAGCCTGGAGTACTGCCTTGCTGGCGTAGTTTTCAGCGGCAATAAGGTTTATAGTTTCCTTCTGCCGCCTGGCTTCCAGCTCTAGGATTCGAGCAACGTCAGTGTCTTGTCGACCTTTGTTAGCCAATGCTGCATCTCCGAGGTATCTAGAGCATAATACCATCACTGTCGAATCAGGTCAACAATCATTCGGCTCTTTTAAGGTCGCTCAACTCTAACCAAATGTAGCGCAGCCTTTTAAGGCTGCTCGGGGGTGGTGACGGGCAGGGCTAAAGCCCTGCGCTACATGTTAGACCATAATCCAATCAATGTAGTGCGGCCTTTTAAAGCTGCCCGGGGTTGGTGACGGGTATGGCACCGATTGTTACCCCACCCAGGCAGGGCTAAAGCCCTGCGCTACATATTAGACCATAATCCAATCAATGTAGTGCAGCCTTTTAAGGCTGCCCGGGGTTGGTGACGGGCAGGGCTAAAGCCCTGCACTACAGGCTGCTTTCGATAACAATTATTATGAGGCAATTCGATGCCTTGCGAAAATTGCTGGGCCTGTATATACTTTTCTCAGTTTGTTTAAGGGAGGAAGCGATAGTGAAATCGCATATTTGTCGAATGAGAGCGGGCACGGTGTTGGTTACGTTGGCCGTGTTGATGATACTGGCCAGCGCTTGTGGTTCAGTGCCGGGGTCAGCGGGTAATCAACCGCCGGTAATCTCAAGTTTGGAAGCCAAATACATGGCCCTTTATCCTAAGGCTGCCTCTGAAATTAAGTGCATCGCTTCAGACCCGGATGGTGACGAGGTGTACTTTAAGTGGTCATGCACGGGTGGCAGCTTGAGTGATGCTGGCCCCGTGGTTACGTGGAAGGCTCCAAATAGCTATGGGGATTATCATATTATGGTTATTGCTGAGGACGATGGAGGTGGGAGCACTCACGGTACTTTGACGCTGAGCGTGGTGGCCAGGCCAAGCCGGGGTTGCTGCGGCCGGTAGCAGAAAAGGCCGGCGGGACTATGGCTGGTGTATTGCTATGTCCTTTTCGCTAGGCTTTCTGTATAATTGGGAAAAGGCTTATAGTAAGGGCATAAGAAGGAATCCCCGGGGGCGTAAGGAGAGCAGGGTAAGGTGAGGAAAGTAGTTGGGGTTGTAGCTGCGGCTTTAATATTGGCTGTATGTGTAGTTGGATGTGCTGGAGCGCAGACAGAAGGTGGCAACCTGCCAGGTGAGGAGTTACAAATCCTCAGCCATAGTATGACCACACACCAGTTTACCGGCGGCATGCCTGAAAGCACAGCCGTGGTTAAGGGCAGAGCCAGGAATGTTAGCAACTCTACCATCGCCTTTGCTTCAATAGCAGTTAATTTCTACGATAAAAACGGGAATCTCATAGATACTTCATCAGCTATAATGCAGAATCTGGGTCCGGGCGAAGTGTGGGATTTTAATGTACAATCCGCTGGCCCTGATGCCTGGAAGAGCGTGAGCTATGATATTGCAGCCAGCACGAATCAATAGCCCGTAATTTGGAAAGCCTGTAAATGAGTGGCAGACTATTTTGACATAGAGAAGATGCGGCGCTAATATGTTGGAAAGTGAAGTCTGTTGTCGAGAGTGCTAAGTTGATTATACGCTTTCATTACAAGGAAGGGGGTAAATGAAAATGAGCGTTTTTAAGAGTAGCTTAGGTATAGTCCTGGTGATGCTGGTTGTGGTAGCTATGCTGGGCAGTGCTTGTGGTCCA
>QYPU01000089.1 GCA_007280145.1 Dehalococcoidia bacterium
CTGGCTGCTTGTCTGCCTTGAGCAATGGCTCCGATGACTGATGCTGGACCAGTGACAACATCACCACCGGCGAATACACCCTGCCGGTTAGTAGCTAATGTTTGGCTATTCACCTTAATGACATTGCCCCGGCTCAAGTCTATCTCAAACTGTGTTGGAACTTCAGTAGCCTGTCCGATGCTAGCTATAACATTGTCGAATTCTGTAGTGAATTCGCTTCCCTCGATTGGCACTGGGCGGCGTCTCCCGCTAGCGTCAGGTTCACCCAGCTTCATTTGCAGGCATTCCAGTTCGATATGTCCGTCTTTGACGCTTATCCGGTTGGGTGCTGCCAGGAATATAATTTCTGCTCCCTCGTGTAGTGCCTCTTCAATCTCTTCGGCAGCGGCTGGCATCTCAGCTCGAGTACGGCGGTAGACTATGGTCACCTTTTCAGCTCCCAGGCGAAGTGAAGTTCGCGAACAGTCTATAGCTGCGTTGCCACCGCCAATTATGGCTATCCTCTTCCCTATCTTTACTTCTTCGCCTAAATTTACTTGCCGGAGGAAAGTCACACCATCTATTACGCCAGGACTCTCTTCTCCGTCAACACGCATCCTGGTTCCACGATGAGCTCCCAAGCCTAAAAATATAGCACTGTAGCCTTGTTTGAAGAGGCTATCCAGTGACTCGATTCTGGTATTAGTTTCTATCTCAACGCCTGCCTCTTCAATTTCTTTAATTTCAGCGTCTAGAATTTCCCGCGGCAAGCGGTAGTCTGGGATACCCACCCGCATCATGCCTCCGGCTTGCGATAAAGCCTCAAAAACCGTTGCCGAATGCCCGAGTTTAGCCAGGTAGTAAGCTGCGGTTAAACCGGCTGGTCCTGAGCCGACTACAGCTACTCGCTTGCCTGTTGGCGGTGCCACCTTAGAATTTTGCTTCCATAGTCCACTATCGTGGTCAGCGGCAAACCGCTTGAGGGACTTTATACAAATCGGGTCATTTAACTGGCTGTGCCGACATGCCTGCTCACATGGATGTATGCAAACACGCCCTAGCACTCCGGGGAACGGAACCTTCTCTCGTATTACGGCTAAAGCCTCACTGTATTTTCCCTGGGCGATAAGATTAATATAGCGGGGTATGTCTATATGAGCCGGGCAGGCTTGGCTGCATGGAACGATGTAGCCTTCCCAATCAGAAGGGGGGTAATATCTTGCCTCCCTATCTACTAATGCTCCCGTGGGGCAAACTTCGACGCAGGCAAAGCAAAACTTGCATCCTGAATCCTTATGGTTGCCTTGCACTGGGCCAGCCACTCGATAGCCATTCAATTCAATGAAATCGAGGGCTTTTACCCCTCTCAAATCTCGACAGGCACTAACACACCGCCCACAGGCAATGCACAGATTGTAATCCAGGTCGAAGAAGGGATTATCTCGATTTATCGGGAGTCTTCTATACTCGTAGGGAATAGGCGTGTCCCCGATATCCAGATAATCGACCACCTTTTGCAATTCGCAGCGCCCATTTTCAGGGCAAGTAACGCAGCGCTCGTTCACTGCTACATTCTGCAAACATATATCAAATGGTTGGCAGCGCTCTTTGCGCCAGCAGGTAAGACAGGCATTGGGATGCTCAGATAGTATCTTCTTTAAGACCTGGCGCTGTTTCTGCCGAAGTTCTGGTGTATCAGTATGAACCACCATGTTTTCGGCAACTTTTGTGGTACACGAAAGGACAAACTCAGCTGCGCCTTCAATTTCTACTAAACATAGCCCGCATTCTCCTGAAGGTGGCAGGTCTGGATGAGCACAGAGACTGGGAATATATATAGCTGCCTCTGCAGCCGCTTCGAATATGGTCATCTCTTGTCTTGCTGCTATTTGTCGGCCGTCGATAGTTAGGATAAACTCGGTCATAATTCCTGAGCCTCCTCAATTCTTATAGCGCATACTTTTAATTCCGGGGTTTTAGATACAGGGTCTAAAACCGGGTTAGTCAGAATGTTAACGGCACTCTCGGCAAAGTGAGAGGTCATAAATACTACCGTTGGCGGAGATTTCTCAGTAACCTTCGCCCTGGCTATTACTTCACCGCGACGTGAGACAACCTTAACTTTGCTGCCATCGCTAATCTTCAACGGACAGGCGTCAACTGGATTTATCTCAATTACTCCCTCTGGTTCGATTGCATTGAGTCCGGTTATTTTTCGTGTCATAGTTCCAGTACGAAAATGGTAGAGGCTGCTTCCAGTAGTAAGGACCAGGGGATATTCCTTATCAGGCAGCTCGCATGGTGACTTGTATATTAGTGGCGAGAACTTGCCCTTGCCACGAGCGAATTTGCCTGCATGCAGAATAGATGTTCCCGGGTGGGCATCGTCTGGGCAAGGCCACTGTATTGCACCTTCTTCCAGCCGCTGGTAGCTAACGCCCCCATAGCTGGGAGTCAGGCTGGCAATCTCGCTCATTATCTGCGAAGGATGTTCAAAACTAAAACCTTTGCCTCCTAATCTCCCGGCTATCTGGCAAATAATCCACCAATCAGGTTTGGAATTACCTGCAGGCTCAATTGCCTTTCTTATCCGCTGTATCCGCCGTTCGGTATTGGTAAAAGTGCCGTCCTTTTCAGCAAAACTAGCTGCTGGCAAAACTACATCAGCTAGCTGAGCGGTTTCGCTGAGGAAAATATCTTGAACCACCAGGAATTCGAGTTTATTTAATGCCTCTTGAGCATGTTTGGCATCAGGCTCACTCAGTACCGGGTTTCCACCCATTAAATAAATTGCCTTAACTTCCCCCTTGTAGATAGCATCGCGAATTTCGGTTACAGCCAACCCTGGACTGGCGCTCAAACTGCATCCCCAGGCAATCTCAAATTTTTTCTGAATATCAGGATTGTCAACACTTTGGTAGGCAGTATAGACATCGGGCAAAGCACCCATGTCACAGGCACCCTGGACATTATTTTGCCCGCTTAGTGGATTCACCCCCGTTGATGGCTTACCGATGTTACCGGTCAGCATGGCCAGGTTAGCCAGAGCCAGTACATTATCTGTGCCATGGCTATGCTGGGTGATGCCCGTGCCATAGATGATGGAAGCTGGTTTATAGGTAGCGTACAGTCGAGCTGCCTCAGCTATTTTATCGCCAGGCACGCATGTAACCTTCTCTACAGAGTCCAGATTAAAATTCTTTAACGATTTCTTGAAAGCATCAAAATTCTCGCAATATTCTTTAATGAAGGCTAAATCAGCTAGCCCTTCATCAAAAATGACCCTCATCATGCCCATGAGCAGGGCAACATCAGTGCCTGGAGAGTGACTTAACCAGATATCAGCATAACGGCAAAGCTCAATATCTCGAGGGTCAGCTACGATGAGCTTTCCTCCATTTTGTACTGCCCTCTTTATCTCCAGGGCGATAACCGGGTGCGTTGAGCTGGTATTGCTGCCGACAACCAGGATACAGGCAGCACTTCTGATTTCACTAATAGAATTGGTCGTAGCACTGCTGCCAAAAGCTTGAGCTAAGCCAGCTACCGTGGGCGCATGACATAGGCGGGCGCTGGTGTCTATATTATTCGTAGCCATCACCGTGCGGGTGAATTTTTGGGCAAGATAATTTTCCTCATTAGTGCACTTGCCTGAGGCAATGAAAGCGAACTCGTCCCCTTTGTAGCTTGCCAGTTTCTCTGTCACTAAATCTAATGCTTCCTCCCAACTTGCCTCAACTAATTTTCCATTTTTTCGTATCAGTGGCATAGTCAAACGCTGGGGATGATGAACGAATTCGGTAATTCCAAAACGCCCCTTGACACAGGCCTGGCCGGAATTAACCGAATTCTCCATGACTGGCACTGTTCGAAGGATTCTATTTCCTTTTATCTCAAGACTTAGTTGACAGCCGACTCCACAATAAGGGCAAGTTGTAATTACTGAACGTTCGGGTAAACCTCGCCATCTGCCGGAGCGCTCTGTTAAAGCAGCTGTTGGGCAGATATCAACACAAGCTCCGCAGAATTGACATCCTGAATCTTGTAACGACTTATCGAAAGCAGTACCAGGCAAAGTTCGGCTGCCCCTGTAGGTAAAGGCAATTGCCCCTATTCCTCTTACCTCCTGGCATACCTGAATGCAGCGCCCGCACAAAATACACAGGTTATAATCACGGTCGAAAAAGGGCGAATCTTTTAAGATTGGTGCTTCCCGGCGGCTAGGAGCTAACCTGATTTCGGTGAGACCAACATAGTCAACTACCTTTTGCAGTTCACAGCGCCCGTTCTTGGGGCACATTGTGCATCCGGTAGTTTCCGCTTGTTTTCGCAGTGTAATGTGGAAAGGTTCACAATGCTCCTTACGGTCGCAAATGAGGCAAGCATAGGGGTGTTCGCTAAGGATTAGCTCAAGGATATCGCGTCTTAGCTCTTGAAGCTGCGGAGTATTGGTTTTAACTACCATCCCTTCGATGGCTGGTGTAGTGCAGGCAGTAGAGAAACCACGCATGCCTTCAATCTCAACTATGCACATACGGCAGCTTCCCGACGGGGTTAAGCTGTGATGGTAACATAGGGTGGGAATATAAATACCTGCCTGTTGGGCGGATTCAAGTACCGTAGTTCCCTCTTTCGTTTTGACCGGCTGCCCGTCGATAGCCAGATTGATGATTTTAGTCTCTTGGCTGATAACCATACTTAATTAATTCCTGCTAGTATACATGAGCCCTGTTTTAAACCGACTTGCCAATGGGTGTGGGTTGTTGAGGGACTTCAATTTGTTCTCCTGAAACCTTGGCTACTGCAGCAAAACGAGGTGGGCAGACGTCAAGGCACGTCCCACACTTGACACATTTATCCTGGTCGATAACATGTACTAACCTTTTGCCGCCCGAGATTGCTTCAACAGGACAATTTCGCAGACAAATCATGCAGCCCTGGCATTTGTCTGGCAAAATGTAAAAGGAAATCAAATCTTTACATACCAGGGCAGGGCAACGCTTTTCGTTAATATGGGCTTCATATTCATCACGGAAGTAGCGGATAGTAGTCAGTACCGGGTTGGGAGCTGTTTGTCCTAAACCGCAGAGGGCGCTCTGCTTGACTGTGTTGGCTAATTTCTCAAGCTGCTCTATGTCTCCAGGCTTGCCTTCACCTTGGGTGATTCGTTCTAAGATGCCTAACATTTGCCGTGTGCCAACTCGACAGGGGGGACACTTGCCGCAAGACTCAGCTTGAGTGAAAGAGAGGAAATACTTTGTCAGGTCGACCATACAGGTATCTTCATCAGCTACAATCATGCCGCCGGAGCCCATAATTGAGCCAGCGGCAGTCAGTGATTCGTAATCGACGGGTGAATTAAGCATGGATGCTGGTAGACAGCCTCCTGAAGGCCCCCCAGTTTGCACTGCTTTGAACCCTTTCCCTTTAAGAATACCACCGCCGATGTCATAGATAATTTCACCTAAGGTAATGCCCAGGGGCACTTCAATAAGTCCGGTGAGCTCTACCTTACCTACCAGGGCGAAAGTCTTTGTTCCTTTGCTTCTCTCCGAACCGTACTGGGCATACCATTCACTGCCTCTTTGTAAAATAAGTGCTGCATTTGCCCATGTTTCTACATTGTTGATGTTCGTTGGCTTGCCCCATAACCCGGAAATCGCTGGAAAGGGGGGGCGTGGCCGGGGCATACCTCGCTTGCCTTCAATAGAAGCCATTAAAGCTGTCTCCTCACCGCAAACAAAAGCTCCAGCACCTTCCTTAATCTTTATGTGGAAATTGAAACCGGAATCAAGAATATTATCTCCGATAAGACCGCATTCCTCCATCTGGTGGAGAGCTAATCTCAATCTCTCCAGAGCCAGAGGGTACTCAGCACGACAATAAATATAGCCCTGGTTTGCTCCTATAGCGTAAGCGCCGATAACTATCCCCTCTAAAACTGAATGAGGGTCACCCTCGAGTAAGGACCGGTTCATAAAGGCGCCGGGGTCACCTTCATCCGCATTACAAATCACATATTTCTCATCCCCTGGCGCTGTCCGGCAGAAATTCCATTTTTGTCCGGTTGGAAAGCCAGCGCCTCCCCTGCCTCGCAAACCTGATTTTTTAATCTCCTCAATGATTGCTTCTGGCGTCATCTTTAATGCCTTGACCAAGCCGCTGTAGCCCTCATTGGCAATGTAATGATTGATGTTTTCGGGGTCGATAAAACCGCAGTTACGCAGGATTATACGAACTTGCGGTTTGAGCACAGCCAGCTCGAACAAATTGGGGATGCCGTTAATTTTACTGTCACCAATATAACCTAAAGCCAAATCAGGGTGTGGATTATCATTGACCAGGTAATCACCGACGAGCTGAGCAGCTAGCTTTGGGGTTAAGTTGCCATAGATGATTTGCGGGCATCCTGGTTTTATTATGCCAATCATCGGTTCGGCATAACAAAGGCCTAAACAGCCAACCTGGGTAATGACAGCTTCAAGTTTTCTCTGCGTAAGTTCTTTGTTAATGGCTTCAAGGATACCAAGAGCTCCGGCGGCTCTGCCGCAGGTACCGGCACCAACCAATATCCGTGGCTTACTGCTGGATTGCAGCGATTCCCATTCTGAAATCGCTCGGCTGTGAATTTCTTCGAAAGCCATAACTCTTTGTCTCAGTGATACTCAGCCAGGATATCCTTTGCCTTGGCGATAGTCATCCGACCATAAACATTTTTATCGATGACCATTACCGGAGCCAGGGCACAAGAACCGAAGCAAGCTACCCGCTCGAGGCTGAATTTATAATCTTCGGTTGTACCTCCAGACTCGATGCCTAACTCTCTCTTCACCTCGTCCAGAATACGCTCGCCGCCGCGAACATGGCAGGCAGTACCCAAACAGACCTTTACGGTATGCTCACCACGACGAGCGAAGTAGAACTGGGCATAAAAAGAGGCAACTCCAAAGATCTCGCTTTCTGACATACGGGAAAACTTAGCTATCTCTGAAACTGCCTTCTCGGAAAGATAACCGAACTTTCCCTGTACCTTCTGCAGGATGGGAATTAACGCCCCTTTTTCTCCCTCGTATTCAGCTAATATCTCGGCTAATTCACCTTGCATTGTATCCACCGCAGGCTTACATAACTGATTTGGAAGTTTAGCAAAAAAATGCCTTTACGGTCAAACTTGCTGACTCTAGACTCCTGACTATCGACTATCGACTGGTTTATCCTTGACTGGGGTTGTCCAGCAGCTTGTCGAGTTCCCGGAGCAATGCGTCTGAATGCTCAGCTTGAGACAGCTTTCCCCGCCATTCAGGAGCTACGCTGGGAAGCTGTGCCCTGAAGTATGGACTTAGTTTAGAGAACTTCACGATAACCCCAAAGACATCTCCGACATCTTCAACTGGTACCAGAGACATTGCGGTGTTGAATTCATCAAGGCTCTCATCGGGGCTACCAGCGAACAAACTGGTAACCCCTAGCATGGCGTGAGGAATCCATTCACCGGAAGCCTTTTGTGCATAGGCTTC
The DNA here is from genome assembly GCA_007280145.1 of Dehalococcoidia bacterium. Lineage (GTDB taxonomy): Bacteria > Chloroflexota > Dehalococcoidia > GIF9 > UBA5629 > QYPU01. The sequence continues at coordinate 7,497 of QYPU01000089.1, forward strand.
CAGCACATCTCCTAGCGGGTATGCCATGTCATATATAGCCAGGCAGCAGCATAGCTCAGTAAAGTAGTTGAGATGGCTCGTCCTTTCCTTGATTGGTGACATAATCTCATGCGCTGCTGCATCATCTTTTCCTTCCCTGGCTAAAAGAAGACCGGATAAGAAAGAGGTCTCTGCCCAATCAGGGTCAATAGAGGCTGCATAGTCAAGCTTTGTCCGCGCTTCATTGAAATCTCCTTTGATGATTAGCGCCAGTGACCATTTATTCAATATGATAGGATTGCGGGGAATTAGCTGCGATGCTTTATCGTATAAGGATAAAGCCGCGGGCCACTTATCTACAGCTCCTTGTTTTGCCCAGTAGGTATATATATCGGCCAGCGAATAATACCGGTAGGCAATATAAGGCTCCAGTTCTCGTGCCTTCTCGAGGGCGTCAGTACTCAAGGCTAAAACTTCTGCCTTGAGAGGTCCTTCATTGGCATGCAGAGCCACGGAATAGCTATACCCTCCCAGCCCATTCCAGTAGGCTGCCTCTCCCGGGTCTATTTTTACCGCTTTGTCAAAAGCAAAGATGGCCTGTTCACTTTTAGCTGTCTGAAGGTTTAACCCCTTTTGAAAGTACATATCGGCCAGGAACGGCCTGATAGTGATGCCGATGCCAATGGCTATCAACAGAATAGCACAGACCATAGCTAGATAGGGCCTTGCTTTGGTGATGTGAGGCCCCTCATTGTTGCTGTGCCGGGCTGTCTCCTCCGACGCAGCTTTAGCAGGCTCATCGCTTGTAGCCAGCCGGCCAATTACAGGCACCAGGCTTAATATTAGCCAGAACACAACTTCTGCTGATATTGTAGATGGATTGAACAGACTATCGGCCATATACCCAACCATGCTGGCTGCCAGCGCAATTAACAGCAGTTTGTAGGTGTCTGCTGTTGACCTGCGGAGATAGCGGAAGCAAAGATAGAAGAAGACGGCCAGAATGGACAGGAAGCTGGCTAAGCCAAGCAGGCCTATTGTGGCAGCCAGATATAGATAATGGTTATGAGGCCGGGTTAATGGAACGGATAAAAGGGAGTGGAGGTTCTCCATTTCTTCGGGGAAGAAACGCTGGTAGGTAACAATGAATGTTTCCGGGCCATAGCCAATGAAAGTTCGTAAGGAATGCAGCCTGTCATTATGAAATGGGACTTCCGGTGGCTCAAGTACAATATCAATAGCGCTGTGCCAGTATTGTAGCCTCCAGTCCAGAGTAACGAGTCCAACGTCTTCAGCACTAACAGCGAATTCCGACTCCTCAGTTTCCAGGGTTTCATCAGTAGTGCCTGGAAACAATAGTGGCATGAGTATCAGGCTGGCCACTACCATCAGGATAAGCAGAGACATTGCCCCGAAGCCTAAAAGAAGCCTTTTTCGCTTGACTATTCCCAGCAGTGCTGTAAAGACGATGGGGGCAATAATGAATAGCAGTATGGTGATGGAGTATTGTGCCAGCCAGAGACACCAGAACTGCAGGCCGAGCAAGATGATTAATCCAACCAGTACCCCAGCGTTCTTTCCCTCCCTGGAAACTTCCCTCTCCCTTGAAGGGAGAGGGTGAGGGTGAATCCATTTATTCCACGAATTGACTATTAGGGCCAGGTTAAGCGGAATCACCAAGGCGAAGAATATGCTGAACGAGAGCGCATTGCCTGGAGTGTAAAATACCCTGCCGGTACATGTGTAGCTGAACAGGATGTCGGGGAAAAAATGCTGTAGTATGCCTAGCACAGATATTATGCCCGACGATAGCAGTAGTGCATATATAGCTCTGAATAGCTGCTGTCTGGAACGGACTTGCTGAGCTACAATCAAGAAAAAGAGAATCCAGCATATCAGGGTGAGCAGCCCGGCCTTTCTGAAATAGCTTCCCCAGAAGCTTATAGCCGGAGTGATGGAAGCTGCAGTAGCCACTATTGTTAGCATCCCGAAGGCTA
>QYPU01000097.1 GCA_007280145.1 Dehalococcoidia bacterium
TCCAACTAGTTTTTTTCTGGTATATTCAACCAGCCCTCCGACATTTATTATCCCCATCATAAAGTCTGGATATGGTTCAGCAATAAAAGTCTTGTCTCTGGTAATATTCCTTACTTCTCCAACAGCTAAATCAACCTCAAGAATATCACCACCTCCAGTTTTATCTACAGCCTCAGTACATTCCAGGAGTGGCAGCCCGATATTAATGGCGTTACGAAAGAATATACGGGCAAAGCTCTTAGCAATGACACAGGATATACCAGCAGCTTTAATAGCTAGAGGAGCATGCTCCCGGGATGAGCCACAGCCGAAATTGGTATCAGCCACGATAATATCTCCAGGCTCGGCTCTGTTCAGGAATTCAGAGTCGATATCTTCCATGCAGTGTTTGGCCAGTTCTTCAGGCTCTGAAATATTAAGATACCGAGCCGGAATGATAGCATCCGTATCCACATTAGCACCGTACTTGTGAGCTTTGCCTTTTAGCTTCAAACCTTCACCTTACCTTCAAAACTGCTCATTTATGCAAATACTTCTCGTCGCCCTTTACCCAGCTAAAATATAAATCTATTCCATTAACGCTTTTAGCAAATGCTAAAGAATCTGGGGTTATTCCGCTTAAACCAAATAAACCCAAAAATCGGCAATAATCATCAAACCACTCATTTGTTGGGCTGAAAGAATGAACTAGCATTAAAGCATTTTCTGCGTTAAACCTTTTTGCTTCAATTACTGCGGATGCTGTTCTGTGCAAGAGTTGGTAACGGATAGTATCAATTTGGCTATCCCTTAGTTGTAACTCATCAAGCAAATAATCTAACCTTTCCTGTTTCCCCTCGCTACTATCCTTCCTCCATTCATCTATGATTTCACCAAAAGGTTCTGATACCTTTCCTTCTACCGTCATCGAAACCAGTTGGTCATTTCCTCTTGCTAAGACAAAAATATCATTCTGAGAGGGACGCGAACCACCCGGCAAAGGCACCTTATATTCAGGAAAGGCTAATAACAATTCAATGTTTTGAAACAACCTTATTCCAGACTTCTTGAACACGTTTTTCACTGATTCGGGAAAACCATCCGCTTCTTGCCAGCAATATGCAAGTGCTTTAGCAGAATAACCCTTCCTCCAATGCTTACGAGGTTTAGCCAAAAGCGGCTTCCAATCTTCTGGTTGCCTAGCGGGAATAAAGATTTTGTTCATCCGGTCCTCCTTGCAGCAGCAGTAAATAACCATCAGATGAAAATCTCCTTGAAAGAATTCTCTAGTTTCATATTTAGTGCCACTTGGCTCACAGGATACGCCCTTCCATCGAAAGAAACTTTACTAAGCCAACCATCCCTATTAAAATCGTGGTGCACATTTGCGTATTCGAATTGATTGTGACAATTCCCACATACGACAACTACGTTTTTGGGATGATGACCCCCAAGAGGATTCAGATGATGAGTTTCAAAATACGGTTTGTTGTCTCTTTTCAAGAACCCAAAGGCGCAGACTTGACAATGCCCCTTGTAGATATTTTCCAACAAAGTCCTAAGACTTGCCGGTACTCTTTCTTTTGCTCTGCTCCAGCGCTTCTTGGCATACTCCCTGTCCCGTGTCGGCATGGTATCAACCAGACGTTTGAATTCACCTAGCACCACTTCTTGCTTGTCCGTGTGAGTCCAGCAGGCAAGGGTCGTGAAGTTGTCTAAGGCTTCCCGCTCGCTCTCAGAGCTGTCAAATAGTTGCTGCAATCGTTGGGTTTCAATAATAAAGCGCTTCTCAGGAATGAGCCTGTAGACGAAGTCTTCTTCATCAATGACTTGAATAACTACTTCATCGCCGCTTGTAATACCATTCTTCCGAAACCAATCCGCAACGCCTCCAATTCTGCACTCTCGAGTGTTGCTCTCGTAGGACGAGAATGTCTTAGTTTGTAGCTCAGGCGAATCATCCAAATATACAGCAATGGTGCCACTACGCTCAGGAAACCACTTTGCCAAAGGTACAGGAATTGCGATTAGTCCTTTGTCAATGCGGCTTGGTGTCATCTTAATTGTCATGTAGCTATAGTTAACCTGACTCCTCCTTCGAATGACTTGCTGTAGCTCTTGTCTCATTTCCAATACCTCCTCAGACAGACGCACTTAACATTGACTTACCGAGCGATTGAGTACACACAGCTAGTACTCAATCATGTATCCTTTCGGAAAGCCGAAATCCAGCCCTGTCCCCACGACATTCTCACAGTGTGGGCAAAGGACTGGTTGCTCCGGGTCAGTGACAAGGCTATGCCTTGCACTGCATTCGTTGTAACCTTCTCCATTCCATCGCCATTCCTCCGTCATTAAAGCCGTAAACCAGATAGCATCCAGAATCTCCCCACAATTCGTGCAACGTTTTCTTCTACAGCTTTTGTCACTCATGCTTTGCATCTCCTTCATCACGGCTGAACCTATATCAGACCGCTTTCCTAGGTCTCTCACGAGGCCTCTTCATGGCATTTGTCGAACTCCCGGTTAATCTATTTGTTAATTCAAAATGGAAAGAAAGTATTTTTTCGAGATAGTAATCAACTGTCTCGCTTTTAGCATCATTGACCATAGTTTCCTTCCCAATCATTAACGCACCGTAAGCTGTTCTCTCATCCGACCCTTTCAATTGTTTATAATCAGGATTAAGCGTATTAATCTGAATTAGTCTTGAAATATATCTGCTATGTTTAGATGGACCTTCCTCAAAAGCTATTTCTACATAGTTTATACCGCGACCTTCTTTTTCTTTTCCAGTAATTGGTTCTCTTGTTGGTCCAGGTTCTGCAACTCGAATATGGGCCATGGCCGGTTTTAAGTTTCCAGCAGTAGCGGTCAATATTGCCGGAATGGTTGTTCTTGATTTACCGACAAAGGATACATGAGCAGTAACAACGCCATCTTTATCGGCTTCAGATGCCTTAAGGAGTAGGCTCTCTGTTTTTAATTCGACTGAAAAAGAATCGCTAATGCCGAGTTTTACTATGCTATTATCTGGAACTACCCTAGGCACAAAAGCCTTTAATGGAAGGCTACCCGTCTTTCTGGGTTCTATTCTAAATGAAGAAGGCACAAAATCAAATCCGTTAGGCGGAAGTATTGGTTCAGGAGACCTTCGCCCAAGTCCTTCCAATAGCTCTAAGTCCTTAAATTCTTCTGTATTTAAAATGTCTCTTGCCAGTTCAATAGCTTTTCTTTGAACCTCGGTTAATTTCTTCTCTGCCTCTTCCTGTTTAAGATTCTCAACCTCTGCTTCAATTGAGGGACAAAGTCGGTCAAGTTCGTCAAGGAGATTTATCCAATCCTCATTTTCCTCAAATCCTGTTCTGGCAGGGAGAGGTTTTAGAAAATCGGCGTCAATAAAACCTTTTACATCCCCCTTCGCATAGTCGCTTACTTCTAAGCCGTAAGCAGACAAGGTCTTGATGTCATCGACAATCGTAACTCCTATATGTCGAATACTGACTATTCCTTTTCCAGCTGGATCAAAATATAATTCTAAAGAAAACCACTTACTTCGATTACGGGTAAGTGGATAGTTTTTGTAACTTTCACCTATTCGGGGAAGGTCTATCTTTAACGGCTTTATAAAGTAAGTACTTCCCCTAGAGTGGATGATAATTTTAAGCGATCCTTCTTTCAGATACGGGCTAAATTTTTGGGCAAACAATTTCTGAAGCTTTTCTGGGGAGAGAGGGCCTCTTGGTTTTGTTGGGTCGAATAATAGTTCAGAAATAATGATTTTAATTCCAGGACTTGATAAGCTTTCTCGTTTTATAGCAGTTTCAAATTCTGCATCATCAGAACCTTCTCGAAGTGTAACTTTTATAGTCTCATAGCTTTCATCCTTCTTGGAAAGGAAGGTGCATTTTTTGCCAATTTGAAGAAAACTAAACATTCCGATCCCAAGTTGACCAATTTGTTTGACGTCAAGGCTCTCTTTTGCAGAGTCGGCCACCCGTTGAAGCGCGTATTCAAATTCTTTATAAGACATTCCATAGGGATACTCTATTAGGATTTTATCTTTTTCCAAGGTAAAGGCTACTTGGCAAACTGGTAGTTCTTTACTGATGCTTTTTGCTTTAAGGTGTTCATCTATGGCGTTACTTACATGCTCTTTCATAGCGTCGGCAGGGTTTCGATACAAACTTCCTAACCATCTGAGCGCATTTGCCGTGTGTAGCTTGATCGGGACTTTTTTCATTTCTATCCCCCCTTCCTTCTAAAAAAATTGAACCTGTTACTAGTTAAAGTAAGCCATCTTTTAAATTTATCTTCATCACCCAGCATAGTAAGGAGACTTGAAATATATCCAATATCACTGAGATCTAATTCTTTCCGAAAAATGCCCCTTGCTTCTTTTGGACTGTCTCGAAACCACCTGAGCTCTTCTTCTAGAAATAACAGAAGATGTTTTAGTTTCTCTGTTTTTCGTTGTGCTTCCTGAACTACGAGATCTAAAACTGAAATCTCTAAACCAACAGTTTTTGCAATCTTTTCTATTACAAGTCTCGGAGGCATGTCTTTACTTTGAATGTAGTTGTTAAGACTTTGGGCATCCCAGCCAATTTCATCAGCCAATTCTCTAACTGTAGAATAGCGATGTTGTGTTTCCCACCACCCCGAAATTTTCGTCCAGAGGTCTTCCCAGTAAGTTCCAGTTTCTTTTTGGGATTCAAGAAATTTCTCTATTTTTTCTGTGTAGGGTGGTGATGGGGCTCTTTCCCCCTTGCCTTGCTGAAACCATTTCTTGAAGGTGCTGTAAGGAATATCCAGCTTTTGTGCCATTTCTTTTTTAGAAAGGTTTCTCATGCGAGAAAAATCATCTATCTCCATTAATAACTGTCTAATAGGTTTCTTATTCATCTTGTCCCCCTTTCTTCCTTTCATTACACTTTGAGCATAACTCGCCAGCAATATGTCAGCTAGCAGGGGTATATACGAAACTCCTAGCTCACTTAATCCAACCTCGTCCGTTTCACACTTTTAGCCTACAACCTCCTCTGGCCCAGCAATCTTGCCTAAAATGGCGCTGGCAGCGGCTACTGCCGGGTTAGCTAAATAGACTTCAGACTGGGGGCTGCCCATTCTGCCGACAAAGTTTCGGTTAGTTGTTGAAAGGCAGCGCTCGCCAGCGGCGAGTACTCCCATATATCCACCAAGGCATGGGCCGCAGGTAGGCGTGCTGACCGCTGCACCGGCTTTGATAAAAGTCTCTATCAAGCCTTCTTTCAATGCTTCGAGATAGACCTGCTGAGTGCCAGGGATAATGATGCATCTCAACTCAGAACTGACCTGGCTGCCTTTAAGCACCTTTGCAGCCAGTCTCAAGTCATCGAGACGCCCGTTGGTGCAACTGCCAATTACTACCTGGTCAATCTTTATGTCAACTAACTGCCCTACCGCTTTTACATTGGACGGCAGGTGAGGAAGAGCTACCTGAGGTTCGATTTTAGATACATCGTACTCAATCGTTCTGGCATATTCGGCATTATCATCAGGGTGATATATTTGGTAGGAATGCCTTGCTCTGGCCTTAACATATTTCTGCGTTTTATCATCCACCCTGAAGATACCAGCTTTAGCCCCAGCCTCAATTGCCATGTTCGCCATGGTAAAGCGACCGTCCATAGGCAATGAATCAATTGCCTCGCCGACAAACTCCATAGCTGAGTAAAGGGCACCATCAACCCCAATGTCGCCGATGGTGTAAAGAATGAGGTCTTTGCCGCCAACCCACTTCCCGAGTTTCCCGTGGTAAACAAACTTAATAGTTGGCAGCACTTTCATCCATATCTCACCTGTAGCCATTGCCACAGCAATATCAGTTGAGCCCATACCAGTGGCAAATGCCCCCAAAGCCCCGTAGGTGCAGGTATGAGAATCAGCGCCAATGACTACTTCTCCAGGTAAGACCAGGCCTTGCTCGGGTAAAAGTACATGTTCAATGCCCATTCGCCCAA
>QYPU01000005.1 GCA_007280145.1 Dehalococcoidia bacterium
AGATACCCTCCGTTTACAAAAATCTTCCTTCCTCAACTTTATTGATTCCCTGATAGGCTATGACCCTTCACTAATTTCAGGGAAACAAAATGTCTAATATCTTCTCAACATCCTCTTCTGCCACATGTCCAGATAACAGCCGGCCGTGCAAGCAAGACTCAAAAATTTCCGGGTCATAGCGGATAGACCCAACAACAGCCAAATCCCTCTTATTCAACTCATCCGTCAACTCAGCAGCGAATTCCTTTGAAGTAATCTTGTTGAGAACAGCCCAGACATCGCCTATCTTTATCTGGGTGGACAGGTTACCTATCCTCTCTGCAACCTCCAAAGAGTCAAGAGAGGGCTCAACGACAACTAATACGCAATCTACACTTGTTTCCACACCCCTACCAAAATGTTCTACACCTGCCTCCATGTCCACAATCGCTATCTCATCTGCTTCCAGACGAAGTTCCTTGAGAAAGGAGCGGCTTACTATCCCCATAGGACAAGCACAACCCTCCAACGCCATGAGTATTTTCCCGACGGTCACCAGTCTGATACCACCATTATGCACTATGTATGGGGCAGGGATATCTGCAACCGATATCTCACGCGCCATCAGGTGCACAAGATGCTCTGGTACTCCTGACCTTATCTTAGCCTCTATATCCGCCTCCACTTTTTTCTTGCCACCCATAAAATCTATGAGCGGCTCAGGGGGATTATCAAAACCAAGCATTCGGTAGAGCCCGGTATTTGATTCATCTGAGTCTACTACCAACACTCGCTGGCCTCTATCTCGAATCCCACCTGCCAGCAACCTGACTATGACGCTTTTCCCACTGCCTCCCTTCCCGCAGACAGCTATTTTTTTCATTTGTCCTGCACCATTCCCCTCCAGGGTATTCTACCAGTCCTTAAGACGCTTAGGGTTTCTCCGCGCTGGAGGCAACACCTGCATGGCTATAAATGACCTGTAAATCCGTGCCAGCATATCGTCGACGCCATTCACAACAGCAGTTACCACCAGTCGGGCTATCTCATCGATAAATTCCTCAAAATTGGAGTAGGTCTTTGCATAACCTACTTTGTAAGCATGTTGAAAGGCATCGTCCTGACTATAGTCAGTGGCAACAACCTGGTGAATCTCACCTTTCAGCTTTTGTGAGAAGATTTGAGGCCAAAAATAGCGAGCATACTGACGAGCCTCAGGCAACGGAGATTCGGTTAGAAACGCCCTGTATATGGCATCAAACCCATCATCAGCTCCGTTTTCCGCCCCCACTACTGCCATATCAGCTATTCTATCCACGAATTGGCTGAGCTCAGGATATTTGTCAAAGTGCTGCTGTTTGTAAACATGCCGCAAGCTACTTTCATTGAGCTCGGCACGAATTGCTCGGCGGACTTCATTTCGAACCACTTGCTTGAAACTATCTGGCCAATAGCGCTCAGCCGCCGCATCCTCATCCTCGGTATCCGGTAGAAAGTGCATGATAACCCCAGCCCACCCAAACCGACCCTAAGGGCCACCTCTAACATATATTAACTGTCCTGAGACAAAGCTCGATTCATCGGAGACTAAAAAAAGGGCGACGTCGGCAACATCTCCAGGTGTACCCAGCCTCCTCAGTGGTACCTCAACGATGGCGAATCTCTTCAAGTCATCAAGATACATTCCCTCTCTACGCACCGTCTTCCTCGTCATTTCAGTATCGATAAAATCAGGGGCAATGCAATTCACGTTTATGTTATAAGGCCCTAGCTCTAATGCCAATGCCTTGGTAAACCCTTCTAATCCAGCATTGGCTACTGAATAATTAACTTGCCCCCGTCCCCCCAAGGCGGCAGGAACAGGAGAAGATATGTTCACAATCTTACCATAACCCTGCTTGACCATATACTTCTGAGCCGCTCGAGCACAATTGAAGCTCCCCTTCAGCTCGACAGCGATAACAGAATCCCATTTATCTTCCGACATTTCAGAAAAAGCAACATCATCCCTTACTCCAGCGTTATTAACCAAAATATCAATTCGGCCAAACTCCTGCACTACCCGCTCAAACATCAACTCAACCTCCTGCCAGTTGGAGACATCCCCCTTGCTCGCTAGTGTCTCTCCCCCCAGTTGTCTTAGCCTTTCAGCAACACTCTCAGCATAGGCCGGCTCGATATCATTTACAACAACCTTGGCTCCCTCAGCAGAAAACCTGAGGGCAATTGCCTTGCCTATGCCACGTCCCGCTCCTGTAACCAAAGCTACTTTATCTGATAACCTCACGCTGTCTCCTGCGGCAAGGAAAAAGTTGACTAACTCGACTAGAAAATGTCTATACCCTGTCTATTGCAAACTGGCAGTAGCCATCCTTCATCATAGTGGCCTCCATTTTAACCATCGCATCAAGGTTCAAGCCTTCCCAGCCAGTACGGCACAAAGTAAGACAGGCATGCCGACAGGGCAAGAGGCCAGCTACATCTGAGCCACACTTCTCTTGCAGCGTCTTGAAGGTATAGCAATTAGTCACCTTATATACCAACCGGTGAGCCCAGTTCTCAACAATAGGTAGCACCCGAAATTGTTGAGTACTCAGGTAAGCAATTTCAATGAATCTCTGAAGAACCTGTGGAAAGACCAGCTCACCAGTTTGGTCGGCAGCTTCTTTTAGCATCTCATAGGTTCTGTCTGGATATTCCTCACCCAGTTGGAGGGTTTTTTTCATCCACTCCTCGCCATATTTCCCCAATATCTTTTCGGCCACAGCGTCGATTTCCGCCTCTTTTTTGCCAGCAACAGCCTCAGCAAGTTTGGTAATTATAATCGGGGGGTCAAACTCCTTGCGAAGCAGCTCGAGCATTTCCGCACTAAGCTCAAACGAGTAAGGTCGAGGAGCAACAAATAGGGAGTAGGCTGTATCCTTAGCTTCCTTTTCTGAGTTGGTTGCCATCTTAGCACCTCCTAGTAGGTAATGGTTATAGCATCTTCAGGGCAAACATCAATACACTTATTACACACGTTGCATTTGTCCCGGCGTACAGCGATGACCTGATAAACGCCGGGTTCTCGAGGGTCAGACTCCCTTAACTTCACTAACTGCTTACAGTAGACCTGGAACACAACCTGTGGGCAGACCTGAAGACACTTCTTACACCAAAATGGGACTGTACACTTTGAATAATCTATCTCAATTTTGGGAAGCTTCAAGGGCAGCTTTGTCAAATCAACTGGTATCGGTCTGGGTATCTTTAATTGGCTCTTATCAACCATCACCATACCTCCTGTAACGCTGGTAATTTCGCCCTTTCCACAAGGGATATTGCCCCCCGAGGACAACCAGTCTCACAAAGGCCACAGCCAAAGCATCTCATCTGGTCTATATTCGCCTTATCCTGTGTAACGCCCATTTTCAAAGCGCCAAACTGGCATCTTTGAGCACAAATGCCGCACCCATTGCACAGGTCATAGTCCACCACAGCCACATGATGACCCTTGAGCATGTTAAAGCCAAAATCTAACCGCATCGCTAAAGCATCACAAACGGGATAGTCACAATTGCAAATACCACCGATAAAGCGAGGGCCAAACATCATCAGGCTGTGCATAAAACCTTTCTTGTCCAGGTCACGCAGCCATTCCTTGGCCTCCTCCGTACTAACCCAGTAGACTCCTCCTTTGTATCTCTCGGGCCATCTTTCCCACTTCAGCATACCTACTCCCAATCCCATGCAGGTCATCTCTGGTCTGGTGCGCTCCTCCCGACCAAGCATGTGATGTCTACAAATGCAGGCAATTAGTCCCTTCGGACTTGCGATTTCTACCATCTTTTCTGCATCCCTAAGTGGCACCGCCTGACCCATCCAACCACCCACTGACCCTTGCATTAAATCCATCCCATCCCTGAGCAGCTTCAACGTTGCCTCAAACTCTTCAGGCCCTTTCTCCAGGGCATCTACCAGCGACCTCTCCGCATTTATGTAACCAGCGGGGTCAGCTTCGCCACCAGCCGCCTTTGGCGCAATATCCTTCTTAGGCAAGGTATACATGTGACGGGGGTAGTTCTTGGGGTTAAGATACCAAATCATACCATCGCCCCATAGGTCACAATATACGCACATTTTTCATCACCTCCTGATTATTTCTTTGCTTATTTAAGCAGTCTTGAACCTGTCTCAAAGCATATCTGGCTTCGCCCATAAATACAGTTGGCACACATCCGGCAGTTTAAGCATCGCTTTGCCTCTTCAATCGCCTCCATCTCAGTATAGCCAAGATTAACCTCACTGAAAGTACGCACCGCATCACTAGGTTGCAAGGATGGCATTCCCCAGCGAGCTTTTCGGGTGAGCCAGGGAGAGGTCATCTCAGGATCAATCTTAAGAATTTCCTTAGCTGCCACTGCACCGTTCCCCCTCAAATGCTGGCCTTGTAGATAGCGCTGAATAGATATTGCTGCCCTGTGCCCCATGGCTATAGCTTCAGTTACCGTTCCACCCATGGTTACCGCATCCCCAGCAGCAAAAATATCAGGGACGTTCGTTGCCAGCGTATCAGGGTCTACAGCAAAGGTACCCCTACCATCTAACTTCACCTGACCGCCTTTCGCATAAGAAGGATCAGCGGCCTGCCCTATAGCAACCACTACACTGTCTGCCCCCATAGTATATTCACTGCCAACTCCCTCCATAAGCATCCAGGAAATCCGACCTTCACCATCTACATCTGTTGAGGCAACTCTCTTAAAATCTATAGCTATACTCTCCTTACCATCTCTGCGCGTGGCAGTAAATTTCTGCGGAGCCAAAGATGTATGTATCTTAACTCCCTCCTTCTCCGCAGCTTCTATCTCCCAACTGAAAGCAGGCATGTCACTTCTGGCTTCAAGACAGGCAATATGCACCTCGTCAGCTCCAAGACGGAGAGCCGTCCGGGCAACATCGATAGCCACGTTTCCACCTCCTATTACCACCACTCTGCCTCCAAAGGCTACCCTTTCTCCCATATTCACCTTCCGAAGGAGAGGCAGCGCATAATAAACATTTTCCACCTCAGTGTCTGGAATCGGTAGCTGAACGCTTTTTTGAGCACCTGATGCCAAAAGAATGGCATTAACCCCCTTTTTCCATAGGTCATCCAGCGACAGTCCATTGCCAACGCAAATATTTGTCTTAATATCAACTCCGAGAGCCCTGATGTAATCAATTTCGGCTTCAACGATTTCCCGTGGCAGAATGAAGTTGGGAATGCCGACTGTTAACATGCCGCCAGCAATCGGCGATGCCTCATAGACAGAGACACCGTATCCCTGCCTGACGAGGTCGTAGGCGGCAGTCAAGCCAGCCGGCCCGGAACCGATAACCGCCACCTTCTCCTTCTTGGTTCTCCTGACAGGGGCTGGCTTCTTGCCGTTTTTCAATCCCCAATCGGCGACGAATCTCTTCAGCCACTCTATGGCAATCGGTTCGTCTACAAGAGCCCGATTACACTCCGCCTCGCATGGGTGATGACACACACGCCCACAGATAGAGGGGAAAGGATTGGTCTCTCTGATAACTGCCAATGCTTCCTTGAATTTACCCTGCGAAATAGCAATGATATAGCTTGGGACATCAGTGTGAAGTGGGCAGGCTTCTTCACATGGAGATAATTTATCCACCGAAGGCCAGCATTTTTCTCCATGAATCTGCGATAGCAGCCTCTCCTGCTTCTTTTCCTTCAACTTTGTCATTTCGCTCACCTCTCGCAAGTCACTTGATAATTTAAAACATATCCTTCTTGTTAACCCATTCTGGGATGTACTTATAATTAATATTCTAAAGGATTCGCCCGAGCAAAAACCTTCTGTGTATCGCCCCGACCAACAAGATTATACCACGCCTGCCTCAGTATAAGCTTACTAAACCTCTTCTTCCAGACTTAAGCAACGCCGAAAGGTTTACATTTTATCTGCCCTCTGCTCTTTTAGCAGGTTTTGCCCTGACTTCGCTTGACTCACAATATCGTTCCAGAGCTTCTAGCTGTTCGATGGTGCCAAAGACGGTTAGTCTGCCAGCCTTTTCTATAATAGTTTCTGGATTTGGGTTAGGAACTAAAGCACCATCTTTCTTTTTGAACGCCAACATTTTTACTCCTGGGAATTTCTCCTCCACCTGCTTTATTGTAGAGCCAACTGATGGTGAATCCTCGCATGGATATACTTCCTCATAGCCAACAGTACCAATGACCAGGATGAGAAGCAAAGCGCCTGCTCCTCTAGCTAGACGGCAGAGCGGATTCAAAGTGCCTATTCTTTATCTAAATCCGAAGGCTGTTGCAGAACAATTCTCTAGGCTTAAAAAGAGTCGAACATGCCCGCTATTTCATCTGAGCTCTGGAAAACACCATCCTTTATTATCTTGATAATGCCTTTGTCATCGATAAAAAAGGTCGTGGGGCAACCACGCCTGTAATCCGTGCATACCTCACCGGATGAATCGAGTAATATAGGAAAGGTCAAGCCTAAACTATCAACGAGGTTCCGCACAGTTATGGCAGTATCCCCAACATTAATCGCCAGGACTACTAGTTTATCAACTGGCCATTCATCAGAGACTGTTTGAAGATAAGGCAATTCATCTACGCACGTCTGGCATGAGAGCAACCAGAAGTTCAACAGCACAACCCTCCCCCCAAAATCGCTCAAAGTAACGCTTTCGCCATCAATAGTCTGCAAAGTAAAATCGGGGGCACGCATACCCACTTCAGGACCGACCTCAGGTTCAGGAGTCATTGTGAGGGATGGAAACACAGTCTCGAGTGCACTTTCTATTTGCTCTCGACCTTGGAAGGGACCAATCTTGTATGCCTTGACAACCCCCTCGGTATCAATAAGGAAGGTCACCGGGACACCAGGGAGTCCATAGGCCTGGGCGACTCTCCCCTGGAGGTCAAGCAAGACCGGGAAAGTAAATCCCTGGCTGGTGATAAAGTCCTGGACGACTGTAGCCGGTTGCCCAACGTTAACAGTTAGCACCGCTACCTTTTCGCTTGACCACGCATCATAAATTGCCTGGATGAAAGGCAGTTGAAACACACAGGCAGGGCAGTTAATCCCCCAGAAGGTGAGCATAACCGGCTTGCCGCGAAAATCACTCAAGGTTAAGATCTCACCATCAATAGTCTCCAGGGTGAAATCAGGCGCATAGGGGACCTCTTCAGATTCTTTAGCACAAGCCACAACCAGACTGGCTAACACCAGAGCTAATCCTATGATTATAACCGAGCACCATTTGTGTCTATCCATAACTAACCTATTTCCTCTCTCATTCTAAAGCAGTGATGCGGGACAACTACAGCGAGCCAAGTATGGTTTCTATTTGCTGCGCGTTACGCAGACGTTCATCCTCCACCTTTCTGATAATGCCATCCGCATCGATAAAGAAGGTGGTGGGGATAGAAGTGACGCTGTATTGAGCAGCGACCTCTCCCTGCGGGTCAATGAGGATGGGGAAAGTCAAATCTTTGCCAGCAACAAAGCTCTCGACATCTTTTGCACTCTCTTTGATATGGATGACAAGTATTGCAAGTTCCTCATGTGACACCTTGCTAAAAACCGCCTGAATAGCATACAGTTCGTTTCCACGAGGGTCGCTCCCTATCGTCCGGAAGTTGACCATCACCATCTTACCCCGCAAATCGCTTAGAGTTACGCTTTCACCGTCGATAGTTTGCAGGGTAAAATCGGGAGCACGGTTGCCCACTTCATGGCCAACAGACGAGGTGCTGAGAGTCGCAAATGTTCGGGCTGTTTCAGATATCGCTTCGTTTCCGCTGGCATCCTCCGACTTCACCCTGAAGTAGTAAGTTATATCAGGCTCCAGCCCGGTTAATGTGATATTATGGCTGGTGGTTAGCTCTTCGTCTGATGGCGTTGTCAATCCGTAAGCGTCGGTTGTCCCATATTCCACCCGGCCGGTGGCAGCTTCGTCAGTCTCCCAGCTTATGGTAGCACTGGATTCGCCCCTGCCAGAAACATCGACTCCTGAAATCACCGGTGGGGTTGTATCGCCTTGCCCCAGAGTTGCGAGTTCTCCTTCAGATGTCGCTTCATTTTCTTCGGCATCCATCGATATCACAGTATAGTGATAAGTTGTATCGGGCTTCAGGTCGCTCAGAGCTACAGAATGATTAGTAATCAAGGTTTCTTCGGGTTCTGTCCAGGTACAAAAACCATCAGGCTCGCACATCATAAGTTGGCTGGTAGCTGGCTCATCGGTTTCCCAGGTAACGACAGCGCTTGTCTGGGTTATATCTGAAACCAGGACACTCTGAATTTCAGGAGGTGTGACATCTGCCGGGGTATGAGACAGAAACGAGGGCCACTCGACTCCGCTAATAAATTCCTGAGCGGTGCTAAACGTGTCCCCAAACAGGCCAAAGGCGATGGCGGCAAAACCTAGAAGGCCTATACCTGAGATAACGACAATAGCGACCATTGCCTTTGGAAAGCGCCTCGCTGGTAATGAAGTGGCCCACGGTTCCTGCTCAAGGCTTGACTTAATATGTGTCTTACCATACTCTACCGCACTCGGATGACCAGAGGTTCCGGCGAATTGGTGACCCATAACATATTTGGGGCCATCACGCGGCTGTGGAGTTGGTACTCCCGGTCCAGGGCTTGATGTCTGTGGCGATGCAGTAGGCGGTGACGGCTGAGCTACTCCTCCAGGTTGCCCTGGACGAAGGAGATAGCCACACCTCGGACAGCTTGTGACTGTCTGAGGGACAGCCTCATGGCAATGGGGGCACAACCTTGCGCCACACCACACACAGAATTGCTGGCCTGATTCGATTTGCCCTCCACAGTTAGGACACCTGATTTCTTGCTGCACTATACTGCCCTTCCATGGTTACTTCAGTATGCTCGCTCAATGCCTTGTTATCCCTGTCATCTCCGTATATGAGCTTTGTTGGTTTGAAGAGATATAGCTTATAGCTATTCCTATTATACATTTTAGGCAGGCTGAAACAAAATATCTTGTACTCGTTCATATGATCAGTGACACATTTGCTGACTATCGACTGTTTTCGCATGTAGTGCAGTCTTTTAAGGCTGC
>QYPU01000052.1 GCA_007280145.1 Dehalococcoidia bacterium
ATACAACCTGGCCATTGCTGACCTGAGTAAAGCTATTGAGCTCAATCCCGATTATGCTTTAGCCTATTACAACCGGGGAAATACATATTATCGGAAGAAACAGGCTGATTTAGCCATTGCCGACTATAATAAGGTCCTGGAAATGTCAAATGACGCCGACCTGGTTGAGGCAGCGAAGCAACGTATAGAGGAGCTAACAGACAAATAGAGGCGAATACCTCTCAGGAATCAACTTGCATGAACAAACTGCCGAAGAAGGCGGCTACTTTCTGCGCCATCGCTACCTCATGTCCCCACCAGGAATGGTCAGCTCCTGAGACAAGCTCAAATTGCTTTGGCTCAGCCGACTCTTGGTTAATCAGCTCCGCCATCTCAAGCGGAACCACAAAATCCTCAGTTCCACAGATTATGAGCTTAGGCTTAGCGCAGTCCCCTAGCTGAGATAGTTGTGGCGGTTCAACAGGTGGTGAAATAAGAGCCATCGCCCTGACCCGTTCATCATCACAGGCAACAGGCAAAGCTACGGTAGCACCAAAGGAGTACCCCAGCAGTCCCAGTCTGTTTACATCCACTTGAGACTGAGAAGCTAGCCAGCTTATGGCTGCCGTCACATCCTCCTGCTCAGCAACACCACCTCCAAAGCTGCCCTCACTGCCACCTACCCCGCGAAAGTTAAACATGAAGGCAATCATAGACTTGTTAACCAGAGCCGAAGCCGCCGCCAGGATAACATTGTTATTCATCGAGCCGCCATAAAGAGGATGAGGATGGCACAGAGTTACTGCTGGAAGAAATCCATCGCTCTCAGGGAAATAACAGGCTCCTTCCAGTGTAAGATTGCCACAAGGGAAATATACAGTGCTCTGTCTCAGCCTTTCTTCTCCCGGTCATTCCCCCACCAGGCTTTAAGCCTAGCTTTTACTTCCTTCTCATAGCCCTGGTCGCTGGGGAAATAATAACGCTCCCCCTGGAGGGAATCTGGCAGGTTCTGCTGCTCTACAAAGTGCCCTGGGTAATCATGCGCATATTTATAGCCTTTTCCATATCCCAGCTCTCGCATTAACCGCGTAGCTGGATTACGCAGGTGAAGCGGTACCGGGTCATTTCGGCTTCGCTCAATATCCTGCTGCACCCTGGAATAGCCGTTATACAGAGAATTGCTTTTTGGCGCTGTAGCCAGATAGGTCGCCACCTCAGCCAGAGCCAGGTTGCCTTCGGGAATACCCACAAAATGTACTGCTTGCTGCGCAGCTACGGCTACAACCAGTGCTTGAGGGTCAGCCATGCCCACATCCTCAGAAGCAAAGCGCACCAGACGCCGGGCTATATAAAGAGGGTCTTCACCAGCTTCAAGCATCCGTCCCAGCCAATATAAAGCTGCGTCCGGGTCCGAACCGCGCAGCGACTTATGAAGCGCTGAGATAAGGTCATAATGCTGGTCACCACCCTTGTCGTAGAGCAAAGCCCGATGCTGCAGCGCTTCCTCAATAGTTGTCAAGCTGAGCCGACGATGCCCATCATCCTGTGGCGAAGTAGCTTGAGTTGCCATCTCCAGGGCGTTAAGGGCCACCCGAGCATCGCCATCAGATGCAACAACCAGGTGCCTTAAGGCATCCTCAGCCAGTTCTACCTTCAATTTCCCCAGCCCCCTCTCCTCGTCTTTCATAGCTCGTTCAACAACAAAAAGAACCTCTTCATCGGTTAACGGACTTAGAGTAAACACCCGGCATCTCGAGAGCAAAGCAGAGATAACCTCGAAGGAAGGATTCTCCGTTGTGGCACCGATAAGAATTACCACGCCATTTTCCACAAAGGGCAATATAGCATCCTGTTGAATCTTATTAAATCGATGGATTTCATCTATAAACATGATAGTACGCTGTCCAGATAGCTTTAGCCTGTGCTTAGCTTCATCAACTATGCAGCGTAAATCAGCCACACCAGCGCTAACCGCAGTCAGTGGACTAAAATGTGAACTGGTGACGTTAGCAATGACATAAGCCAGAGTTGTCTTACCGCTGCCAGATGGTCCCCAAAAAATCATTGAAGGCAACTGGTCTGCCTCGATACACTTCCTGAGCACCCGCCCCTCACCCACCAGGTGCTCCTGCCCCACAAACTCAGCAAAATCTCGCGGCCTCATCCTGGCGGCTAAAGGCATATTGCCAGGCAGCTCAGACTCCACTCCAGACATTGCCCTAGCCTTCGATTCAAACTGATTCAAATCAAAAAGGGTCATGCTAATCTCTATTCTCCTTTGTTTTCAACGTGAGCTAACCCAACCGCTCTATCATAATAGTTCTTAATTCTATCCATATAAATCAACTCTGATACAACCACAGTAACCTGAGCAAGATTTGCAGCCCCATAGAAATTGCCACCTCTTATTTCAGCATTATACGCCAGCTCTCGCAGACGATTCCCTAAATCTTTAGTCATATCAATACTGGCTTGTTTGGGCGGGGCTGAAAGAAGATACAGGGCTTTGCCAGCATCCTCCAACCTGCAATCAATCGACAACCGAGCCAAAGCCGCGTTCATCGCCTCCAGAGCCGCAGATGTCTCCATGCCCTTCTTCCGAAAGTCACCCATCTTTCTCCATGGAAATACTGACCCCGGGAGTCGTACCTCGCCAACCCCTATCGCCGTCCAACCGGCTAAAGTTTGCACTATGTCGCCAGCATCCACTACTTTAGCTGCGGCATATCCTGAGCCACCCATTTCACCGGCACAGAGAAGGTTATAGAATGGAAAGACTATCTCTTTATTCACGCTGCCCATATTCTCATTTAGCTCTATATTCCCCCCACCCCTTAACCCGCCATTATCCACCAGAATAACAGCGTCGGCTATCTTACCAATAGAGTTGAGACAGATAGCTGTATTATGAACACATTGCGGTTCGCCCATCTCAGAATCAAATGGAAGAACGATGAGGACGTAGACCGGCTTGTCCGCATAGCGCTGTTTAAGTTGCTGGGCTACTACCGGAACCCCCCCAGAACCAAGACTTCCAGCAGCACCAGCAATAAACAAAAAGGCATCTGACTCAACAGACCCCCCCGGTCTCATGGCTGCGAGCGCCCGGTCACTCTCCTGGCGCATAAGCTCGGCACCGGCTTCGGCTGACTTCTCCTCACCTTCAAGGGAACCGTGAATTAAGACAGGCTGCAGCCATTCACGCCCAGTCTTGGTCAATGCCGCCAGGTTGGCCTCGTCATTATTAAACGCATAGGCACATGTAACTATACTGACATGCCGCTTGGCTTTTGCCATCTTGTTTAACAGGGCAAACTCACCAGCCAACCTGCAGCCACAATCGCCAATACCAATAACCAGCAACTTCATGTTACTTATACCTCCTTACTTGAAAACGGTACAGCTTAATAGGCTCATCAGCCGCTATGCCAGCTTTGGCCCGGCAGATTTTAATCTGCTCATCTACAGTAGCCACACCTTCAAGGTCTGGCAGCAAGAGCCCTCGCCTAAATCCGCACTCCACAATTACACCATAGTTCTTCGGGTCAAGCTGGTCAACGCCGCTCACT
The DNA here is from genome assembly GCA_007280145.1 of Dehalococcoidia bacterium. Classification (GTDB taxonomy): domain Bacteria; phylum Chloroflexota; class Dehalococcoidia; order GIF9; family UBA5629; genus QYPU01. Next base: position 3,549 of record QYPU01000052.1, read on the forward strand.
GGCTCCGGCCTGGTGAGGATATCCACACTGTATTCCAGATCACCTAGCTCAGAGGCCACTACCGGCATAAAGCGAGGGTCTTCAGTAGCTGAACTAATAGCATTGGCAATAATTTCCTCGGCCACATTCGCCCTGGCTGGCTCAAAGGTGCCAATGCAGCCTCTCAATTCACCGCGTTTATGAATGGACACAAAAACGCCAGCTCTCTCCGTCATTTCGGCGGTAAGCTCCTCCGGCCTGAGCACCTTGCCCTGGCCAACATAGCTTTCCACCGCTCCTTTGGCTAGCTTTACTATCGGGTGAAGCTGTTTTCCCACTCTACCTCCTCTCTCAGTCAAGCCTCAATGCACAACTTCAAAGGAGGCTACTAAATAGCCAACCCCAAAAGGTCCTTCATAAGAAAGAATCTCCGGCTTTACCTGAAGCCCATCCAGCGCGCCTAGAAGGATTACAAAAGAGCGCAAACCACATTCCCCGGCCCGTTCAATAAGCTCCCTGTCCAGATTCAAAATGCTTTTGGTATCCGAAGAAGACAACGCCTTCACCAGTTCCTCATCGAAGACTTTACCCATCGGGTCATAGCCCGCTGGTGCCCCCGGAATAAGTCGATGAGAAAGGTCACCGCTGGCAACCAGGACTACTCGCTTTTGGCTCTGTTCCGCAGCTCGTCCAATCGCCTTGCCAAAAGAGAAATGAGTTTCCAGAGAAAGCCAGGAGAAGGTCAGTGGCACTAGAGGCACTCCCTTCATCCCGGAAAGTAAAAAGTGCATGGGCACCATTACCCCGTGGTCAAGCTCATAGCTCCTCTCACCAATGGACTTCATGGGAATATCAGCCGCTTCTGCTTCCTTCTGAATAAGTGCCACCATTTCGAGGTCATTATCAAAATGATGCTGAGGCCCCCGAACTCCCCAATTCCTTAAATCTCCGGTCGATGAGGTGGCAGTAAGTATCCCCATAGCATCACCGAGATACTCTCCATGAGGGCTGATAACCAAAACTGTCTGGGGATGCTGCTCAGCTAACCTATCGGTTAATTTTTCCATAGCCTGTGTCGTCGCTGATATCACCACCTCCTGCCCCCCACCAATGTCAGGAACCAGCAATGGAGGATGAGGTACAATGCAACCAAAAACTATCCCTGCCATAAGCCACCTCCTTAAACTACCTTTCTTGGCGTCGTTCTCACATTAAGTTCAGCGCCACAAAACTTACACTTCGAACCATCAATGCCTATCACTTGAGTATCATAGCCAAGCCTTCGGATAACCACTTTGCCACAAGAATAACAAACAGTATTTTCTGCGCCGTGACCAGGGACATTACCTAAATAGACAAAACGCAGCCCTGCTTTCTTGCCGACATCATAAGCCTTCTCCAGACTAGCTATCGAGGTCGGAGGCAAATGCATCAGGTGATGCTGAGGATAAAATCGTGTCACGTGCCATGGCGTTAGCTCTCCCAGCTCATCCCGAATCCAGCTAGCAATGCCCTCTAGCTGTTCCTCATCGTCATTCATCGTCGGAATCACATTGGTCACCACCTCAACGTGCATACCCCATTTCTCTTGAGCCCTCTTAGCCACCTCAAGAATCCCCCGCCATCGGGGAATTTTAGCTAAGTCCCGATACAAAGCATCAGAAAAACCTTTAATATCAACCCGCCAGGCATCGAGATAAGGCCCGATAGTATCCAAAGCCTCCGGCGCAAGATAACCGTTCGTCACATAAGCCGTATAAAGCTCGTTCTCTTTAGCCAATTTCGCTGAGTCCAGGGTATATTCAAACCAGATACTCGGTTCATTATAAGTCCAGGCAATGCCACCACAGCTATGTTGCTTGGCTAATTTCACCGCTTCCTGCGGCGAAATTCTTTGCGAGCTCCTCCCTCTGTCAGATGGCTCCTCGATGCAGGAGATTTCCCAGTTCTGGCAATGCTTACAATGAAAATTGCATCCCCAGGTACCTAGAGAGAAGGCCAGACTACCCGGGAAGAAATGAAATAGGGGTTTCTTCTCAATGGGGTCAACAGCTACCGACGAGGTCCCAGCATAGTTTAGAACATGGAGAACGCCATCATCATTTCGACGTACCCGACAAACGCCAAACTTGCCCGGACCGATGACACAATGCCACTGGCAAACATTGCAACGCACCCTGGCCCCGGGAAGCTTGTCATAAAGCAGTGCCTCAGACATTTGTCAGCCACCCCCTAGCCAATTATACCACTTCATTTCAACCTGTTAAACGCAGTGCGCCTTTTAAGGTCGCCAGAAGGGCTAACGTGGCAGGGCTAAAGCCCTGCGCTACATGTTCATTTCTCTAAATCCAAATCATCAAAAAACCTTCGACTATCGACTGCTGACTCTCGACTCTTGACCGTTTTCGCATGTAGTGCAGTCTTTTAAGGCTGCCTGGGGTGGTGATGACGGGGCAGGGCTAAAGCCCTGCCCTACATGTTTCGCCTGGGTGGGGTGATGGGCGAGGCTAAAGCCTCGCACTACTTGTATTGGAAGAGACTTCCACTGGACAAGGGGCAAAATTTGCCTTAGAATAGCCTCCACAATAACCTAAAAAGGGAGAAAAAATGATTCCAGAACTTAATGAAGAGCAAAAATTATTAAAGAGAAATGTTCGAGATTTCGTAGAGCGAGAAATAATTCCCATCGCTGATGAATATGACCGCAAATATCATCCTCTGCCCAAAGATGTAGCTGTAGGCCTCTTAAAGAAGCTGCTGCCTTTCGGCTATATAGGTTCAACACTGCCTCCAGAGTATGGAGGACAAGGCCTGGACCGCATTTCTTACGGCATTCTGGGCGAGGAGATGGCCCGCGCTTACGTCAGCTTAGGCATGATAGCCATGATGCAGGATGCTGCCTTACTCCCCATCCTGGCTAAAGACGGCACCGACGAGCAAAGGGCGAGATTTATGCCCAAGGTGCTATCGCTGGAAAAAATCACCTGCCTCGGACTGACCGAGCCTGATGTTGGCTCCGGGGCTCGGGATGTCAAGACCACCGCTGTACCTGATGGAGATTACTACATAATCAACGGCACCAAGACATGGATAACCAACGGCGGAATCGCTGATATAGCCGTCATCTTCGCCTCCACCGACCCGAGCAAGGGAGCCAGAGGCATCTCGTGCTTCATCGTCGATAAAGACGAATCTCCATTTACTACCAGGGAACTGCCCAAGCTGGGCTGCCGCTCCTGCCCAACCTCAGAGGTAATCTTTGAGGATTGCAGGGTCCCTAAAAACAACCTCGTTGGAAATTTGGGTGGTGCTTACCCGATAGCACTCGCTGACCTCGTCGAAATTCGGGTAGGTGTGGGCATTGGTGCAGTGGGGCTTGCTCAGGCGGCTATTGATGCCGCCATCAAATATGCCCGGGAGCGGCAGCAATTTGGCCGCCCTATTGGCAAGTTCCAGCTTATTCAAGAAATGATTGCCGATATGGTCATGGTGACCGAGGCAGCCCGGTTCTTTTGCTACCAGGCTTACTACCTGATAGGCAAGGGCGAAACCTGCTTCAGAGAAGCCTCCATGGCTAAATGCTTCAGCACCGAAATGGCTGTCGACGTAACCTCCAAAGCCATCCAGATACACGGCGCCTATGGTATCTCTGAAGAATACCCCGTGGAGCGCTATTTCCGCGATGCCCGCACTCTCACCTTCCCTGACGGCGCTAGCCAGATTCAAAAACTAATTATCGGCCGTGAAATGCTGGGCATGTCGGCCTTTGTCTAGAGTGTTTGTGTTTTCTCGTGCGAGTCATCCGCCCACGGGTGACCGCCCTTCACCTGTAAGCAATGCAAACATCAAAAACCAAAAATCAAAAGTACAAATAAAAATGCAAAAATTATTCTGCGTAAAGCCTGGCTCCCTCAATGCATTTTGGGTTTTAATCTGCCATTTTGCCTTTTGTATTTTAATCTTTAATCTTCAATCGCCTCGCCAACCACCCCAGGCCAAACATGTAGCGCAGGGCTTTAGCCCTGCCCCACACCCGCTACCACCCCAGGCAGCCTTAAAAGACTGCACTACATGTGGTTGGAC
>QYPU01000101.1 GCA_007280145.1 Dehalococcoidia bacterium
GCAGGACAACTAAGCCTCTTCTGGTATGAGGGCAGTCAATCTTTTGCCGAGGAGCTAATGGCTGCTTCTCAACAAGCGCTGGAAAGACTGAGTGAAGATGCCGGCGTGCACCCTGAAAAACCAATCAGCCTATACATCTATGCTAACAGTAAGGACCTGCAAGGTGCCATGGTCTTCCCCCAAGAATGGACAGGCGGTGTTGCTTTCACCGAATACGGCATTATCGCTATTGGTGTTTCCTCAGGACACCTGGACTGGGGAAAAAGAGCTTTAGCTCATGAGCTAGGCCACTTAGTGACTCACGAAATAACCTTCAGTCCTTACGGAGCTATTTTACCCACCTGGTTAGACGAAGGCTTAGCCATGCACGCTGAAGGTGAACCCGACCCGTATTTGGAGTCATGGCTTAAAAAGGCAATTGATGAGCAAAGGCTTATTTCAGTACGCAGCTTGTCCAGCCCCTTCTCAGCCAAACCCGAAGAGGCATACATCTCCTATGCCCAAAGCCAGAGCTTAGTCGAATTCCTCATCCAAAATTACGGCAAGGATAAAATATCCCACCTGCTAACCCTACTAAAAGAAGGCAATTCCTGCGATGAAGCTTTGACTGAAGTCTATGGCTTCGACCAAGGTGGGCTTGATGAGTTATGGCGAGAATATATAATCAGCCAAACGCAACCCCAGACTGGATTTGGCTGTGCTCCTCCATGGAAAACTAGCCAAGGAAAGGCCTTTTGGGAAGAAATACTCGGCAAACTGATATACTCAAAAGCACCGGCTATGCTGACAGGAGGCCATTAATTGAAAAAGTCTTTCACCGTTCACGACCTGCCTCTCTCTGAACGTCCTCGAGAAAGACTTTTAAAACACGGCATTGAAGCTCTCTCCGCCCAGGAAATCCTGGCCTTAATCCTGGGGCGAGGAATCAAGGACGAGTCGGTAATAGTCACCGCCCAAAAACTATTGAGCACATTTGGCAATCTTAAGAACATCGCCGCTGCCTCAATGGAAGAGCTAACCAAAATAAAAGGCATCGGTCCAGCCAAAGCAGCCCAGATTAAAGCCGCCTTTGAACTAAGCAAACGCCTAGAAGATTCCTCCGAAGAAGACCGAAAAACCACGGTCAAATCTCCAGAGGACGCTATCAAATCAGTCAAAAACCAGCTAAAGGGCAAGAAGAAAGAGCACTTCCTGGTGCTCTCCTTAGATACCCGAAACCACTTAATAAACACTCAAACAATTTCCATCGGCAGCCTTGATTCCAGCATTGTCCATCCACGAGAAGTATTCAAGGAAGCTATATCTTCCACCGCAGCCTCGGTCATCTTTGCCCATAATCATCCATCAGGTGACCCTACACCCTCTGAGGACGACATCAAACTAACCAAACGCCTTGTCGAAGCTGGTGAAATCCTGGGCATCGAAGTTCTCGACCACATCATTATCTGTGATAAAGACTATATAAGTATGAAGAGCAAGAACTTGCTTTGAGGTTCAAAGACTAATGAGAAAAGTCTGGCAATTAACACTACTAGGTATCCTTCTCTGCACTCTGGTAATGCTGCCTTTAACTGGTAGCTGCCAGTTAGAAGAAACACTCCCGTTGCCCGTTTTCAGCCCGCAAGAACAGGGAGTACTTAATCTCTGGGACACTGGCCCAATAACCCTTGACCCGGCAATCTCCAGTGAGATGACTTCCCACACCTATGTTATGCAAATCTTCAGCGGCCTGGTTCATCTCGATAGTGAATCAAGGCCAGCGCCAGATATTGCCGAAAGCTGGCAAAGAAGCAATGATGGTAAAACCTACACCTTCTATTTACGCAAAGGAGTTAAATTCCACAATGGCAGAGAGGTTACTGCTCAAGACTTCAAGTATTCCTGGGAAAGAGCTTGCAGCCCCGAAACCGGGTCACAAACTGCAGCTACTTACTTAGGCGACATCGCTGGCGTAAACGATATGCTTGAAGGAAAAGCAACAGAAATCAACGGCGTGGAGGTTATTGATGATTATACGCTCAGGGTCACAATCAACGCGCCTAAAGCTTATTTCCTGGCTAAGCTAACTTATCCCACCGCTTTTGTTATTGACAAGGCCAATGCAGAATCAGGCAAGGAATGGTGGCATAAGCCAAACGGGACAGGTCCCTTCAAACTCAAGCAATGGAAACCAGGTGAGGTATTGATACTCGAGGCAAACGAACTCTACTATCGCCATCCAGTTAGCATCAAGCAAGCAGTCTTTCACCTCCTGGCTGGCATGCCTATGGCAATGTATGAAATGGATAAAATCGACGTGGCTCCAGTATGGCAATATCATATCGACCGGGTGACAGACGAAAACGGTCCTTTCTACAAAGAGCTAGCTATATTCCCCGAGTTAAGCCTATTTTATATGGGCTTCAATACCCAGAAGCCGCCCTTCGACGACACCAACATCCGCCAGGCCTTCTGCCATGCAATAAACAAAGAGCGAATCATCAAGCTAACCCAGAAAGGAATGGTGACTAAAGCTGATGGCATTCTGCCTCCAAATATGCCCGGCTACAATCAAAGCCTCCAAGGACTCGACTATAATGTAGCCAAGGCAAAAAGCCTCATCGCTAGTTCAAAATACGGCAGCGTCGCTAACCTGCCCCCCATCACAATCACCGACTCTGGCTGGGGAGGTAATATACCAGAATATCTTGGAGCCATTATCCAGGACTGGCAGCAGAACCTCGGCGTAGAAGTAACCGTAAGGCAGCTCGAGCCAGAAATATTCCCCTACTACTTGAAAGAGGAAGTCAATGAGATATTTGTATCCGGTTGGATTGCCGACTATCCAGACCCACAGGACTTCTTAGATATCCTATTCCATACTGGGTCTGAGTATAATTACGGCAACTATAGCAATCCAGACGTAGATGCCCTGCTCGACCAGGCGGCTGTAGAACCAGATGACGCCGTCAGATTTACCATCTATCAGCAAGCCGAACAGAAAATAATAGACGAAGCCGCCTGCCTGCCACTGTGGTTTGGTACAAGCTATATTTTAGTTAAACCTTATGTCAAGAACTACAAACTCGATGCCCAGGGTATCCCGACACTAAGTGAAGTTTACATAGAGAAGTAAGCTTAGTCGTAACCCTGAACTCTTCGCTCTGTGTCCTTGCAAAGCAGCCTTTCGTTACCGTCATTCTGAGGGAGTCCTTCGCCTTGTGTCATTCTTCGCTTCGCTCAGAATGACGGGCAGTATTGGTGAGGAGTAATCAGCTTTACGGCGCCCACAAGTCCTCAATTTCTTTTTCCGTTTTTCTTTTCAACTCGGCAGCCTCAAGAAAACCAAGCTCTTTATATGACTCCGCCGACCCATATTCCCGAGTCTTAATCACAACTGGCATGGGCACAGAGTGACCGAAAATAAGCGCCTGTTGCTTTGTTTCCAACTTTGACAACACAGACTTCAGCTCACTTTTGCCCGCCACGCCGGTAAGCACGCTATCGATATCCCGCTCATCATCCAGAAGGCACGTAATCTTCGTCCCCAACTGCGACATAACTTCGTCATCAATACCACTGGGACGCTGGTCAATCACCAGCAAAGTAACGTTGTACTTCCTCATCTCCCGGGCGATTCTGCCAAAGATGGTTCGATTTGCCAGCTCGGGATTGAGAAAACGGTGGGCTTCTTCAATGCTGATAACCAGAGGATGCGATGGCGCCACGTCTCCACCCATCGCTTTCTCCGCTTTCTCCCGGTATTGAGCATAGATTCGGCGGCTAAGCAGGTTAGCTACCAAAATATAAGCTGCAAAATCATCAAATCTGCCAAACTCAAGGATAACATTTATGCCCCTGTCCAAATACTCCAGAATACGCTTCACCGGATTATCCGGGGCATGAGGCACCAAAAAGGGAAACCGCCGCAAGTTTTCCAGTCCACGACGCAAATTACGGTAGGTGCTGTCATGGATATTGAGCTTAGGGATAAGCTGCTTACTCTCGTCTTCAGTTAAATTAAGTACAACCTCCAGCCATCTTCTGTCACCGAACTCACGCGCCAGTTGATACACCGCCTGAGTTGAAGCTTCAGTCAGGTTCAATGTTTGTTGTAACAAGTCAATATCCTCAGGTTCAATCTCATCATAGCCTATCTTGACCACAAAATCAGTGCTTACTTTCCTCCACCGAGAACTTTCCTCATCTAAAGCAAAGACTGCTACTTTGGACGGGAAAAGCTGCTTTAGCCCTTTTACCTTGTATCCTTTCTCGCTCCTTCCCTCCCAGCCATATTCACTATGCATATCAAAGACTAAGCTGACCGCCGCTTGCTTTTGCAGCATACCAACAAGAAGCAGCCGGGTAAGAAAGGTCTTCCCCGTACCACTCTTGCCGAAAACTCCATTGGAGCGGGTAACGAACTCAGAGATATCGAGGCAGACCTTGGTCTCCATATCCAGAGGTGTGCCGATATAAAACCGTTTGTCATCCTCAGCACCGAAAACCAGTTCCACATCCCGCTGGGAAGCCAATTTTACCTCAGAGAAATGAGTCGGTACTGTCTTTGCTGGCTGAGGCCCCTCAAGTATGCTCATAGCGTCTCCGCCTATAGTCAGCATAGGTAAGACACGAAGCTTTCCATAAATGGTTGTCCCGGAAACTACCTGGGCAATAAAAGGGTCAGAAACATCGGGCGGTGTTACCATCGCTCTGGGGTCAATAGCTTCCAGGCTAACATCAGTAATCATACCGAAGAAACGGCGTCTTTCTCCCTCAATGGCCACATAGCGCCCCACTGCCATATCCTCTACTGAAATCGAGGCATCGAGTTTCACCTCAACACCTCTGGTCAGAGAACCAGAAATGATAGAACCCAGGCGAGTTTGTTCATCAAAGTTCTGCTCGCTCATTATCTAAGCCTCTTGAGAACTGAGTTCAGTCTTCGGGCATCACTGCTTAACAACCGGGCCATCTCCTTACCAGCTTTAATCAGAAAAGACTCAGAATCAGGATACGCCTGACCAGCACAGCGAAGACAAGCCGCAATAACTTCATCTACAGGAATAGGCAGCCTAGCATCAACAAGCAAGCCAAGGAAATCCAGAGACTGAGTAAACGCCTTGACTTCCTCAAGCTGGCAAGTATAGACAAAGCTATGAATAGAAGCCGGCTTCGGTGGCAGATAGTGATGTAAGCCATCCCCCTGACGATGTCCAACCACCAAGGCCTGAAAATCAGTGCATAGAAGCTTGGCTAGCTGAGGATTAGCCCGAAAGATTTCATCTTCCGTCTCCATGCCTTCACCTCGAGCAACCACACGCCGTCCTGGCTCAAGGCTATGCGTTTCAACATTGTAAACAACACCATAGATTTTCCTAAGCTCATCCTTCGTCTTTACCAGACTACCTAAGGGAGGCGCTTGGTCAAGCTTGTAACACTGAGCCACGAACTCAGCGCTGCTGGCTTCAATAACCTCAGCTACTCTTTGCTCGGTACCCACTTTTAGCCCCTTATTTCTTCTTTTCTTTCTGCTTCTTGGCCTTCTTCACATTCTTTCTTCCTTTACTTCCCATCTTTATCATCTCCCTTCAATAAACTATTTTAACTCCTTTTTGCACTCGCTTACCTTCTCTCCCACCACCTCGTTAAGAGAATGAGATCAGTAAGCCCTAAATCCATCTGGTTCTCTTGCTTTGTTGTTTAGCTGAGCTCTCCAGCCATATCCTATCTTCAGCTAAAGTCCGCTCCACCAGGCTCCAGAACTGCTCCCGGTCAGCACCAGTCACCACCGCCTTCTCATGGGCTTCACTCAAGGCAACCGGATAACCCAATCCTCGCCAGCACTGGTCCAAAATCGCTGAATGCACCAGCTCGAACAATTTCTTATCCTCAGCCACCCAAAGAGGAATTTCCACCCGGCCTACTTCACCATCAAGCTTAATATAAAAGAAATTGACCTCGTGAACTCCATAATACTTCCCTACTACCGAAGAGCGACTGCTAAATATAGCTGACCGTTCCCCGGGCGCTAACAGTCGAGCGAAAAGGTCACGGTCAAGTAAGCCAGCAACAGCATCACATTCTCTACCCTCAAACTTACCGGGGCAATAATGGTCACAATCCACAGGCTGGTGAGGACAAATAGCCAGACGCAACGCATTAACTACATCAGTGCTGCGGGGGAAACTAATATAACTGGCTACAGCCAGTTGTCTGCTTCGGCTCATCTCCCTTAGCTTATCAAGGTACTTCAAAAAACCGTCTACCAGAAGCTCATGGACAACAAAATCCTGATAAGTCTGCCCCGTCAAACTCCATAAAATAAGCGAGCCGTCGAGCAATGCCACAACAGGCAAGCTTGTTTCCAGCCGACTGGCCCGCTCGGCCAGCAAACGGCATTCTTCAATACTACGCTTTATTCCCAGAAGCTGCCCCTCTATTACTTCCCGCCTACCATCTGGAGAGGAAATGACCACCTCATCATCTTTAAAATAAAGGGACGGCGAACTGGAAAGCCAGGCGTCAGGATTTTGACCATACTGAAGCTGAGCAATGCCGATATTAATCAGAAAGCAGTGAGCAGCGTGGTGACGGTCAACGTCGATGTGAGAACCATCACTAGCCAAAATAATGATATCTTCAGGACAGGGTAATGCTGGCTGACAGAGGTCAATCCTTTCCCTTAAGCCAGCTACCAACCAGGTGGTTTTACTTGTCTCAATTTTCTGTCTCAACTGGTTAAGCTCGGCAGCCGGAGACTGAAGAGTGTCTAAGGCAAAATCAAGCTTAGCTCGCCTTTCACCTTCCCGCGCCTTCAAGCTGGTTGCCATCTCTTCAATCTGAGCTACCACCTGAGCCAAGTCCAACGACACTATCTTCTCCCTAATTCCCCAGTATATCACGTGGGCTAGCCACGGACAATCATTTCACAAAGAGCAGCAGGCACTCCTAAACTTTACCCCATATATGCTCTGGTTCAGATAGATGGGTGACACTCACACGGTATCACTATCAGCAAAAAAGTAAACATGTAGCGCAGGGCTTTAGCCCTGCCCCATGCTCGTTACCACCCCGGGCAGCCTTAAAAGACTGCACTACATGCGTAAACAGTCGATAGCCGAGAGTCAAGAGTCAAAAGGTTTTTTGATGATTTGGATTTAGAGAAATAAACATGTAGTGCGAGAAATGTCATTGCGAGCGAAGCGAAGCAACCTGGTCTCACCCGTTACCCCAGGCTATGTGTCACTAATCATATGGACGAGTACAATATATTGCTCACCCCACCCGGCTCTGGTATCATAGGAAGAGAGCACCTACAGCTCAACCACTCAACGTTTTGAAGGACATACAACTACGATGAGAGTCGGCTTGATTTACGACCCAGTCTATCTGGAGCATGATACCGGGACACATGTCGAGAACGCCCAGAGACTGATAGCCACTATGTCTCTCCTAGAAGAAACGCAGCTTAAAGATAAGCTTATTTCCCTACCACCACGCCCAGCCACAGTGGATGAGATATCAACGGTACACGCCCGAGAATACATTTCCCACATCCAAAACCAAACTGAAAAAGGTGGCGGCTGGCTCGATGGTGATACTGTAACATCACCGGGCTCGTACAAAGCAGCTACCTATGCTGCCGGTGGTGTTATTACAGCAGTTGAAGCGGTGATGACTAAAAAAGTCGATAGTGCCTTCGCTTTAGTTAGACCCCCGGGACACCACGCTACCTGCTGGCAGGCAATGGGTTTTTGTCTACTCAACAACATAGCCATAGCTGCCAAGTATGCTCTGGCAAACTTCGATATCGAGCGAGTCCTCGTCGTTGATTTCGATATCCACCACGGCAACGGCACACAGGACACCTTTTATGCTGACCCACATGTCCTTTATTTCTCTACCCACCAATACCCTTTTTACCCCGGAACCGGAAGTATTAATGAAATTGGAGCTCGGGATGGCGAAGGATTTACCGTTAACGTCCCCCTCATCGCCGGCTGGGGCGATGAGGAATACCAGGCAGTCTTTGAAGATGTCCTGGCACCAATAACCAGGCGCTTCGAACCACAGCTTATTCTGGTCTCCGCTGGCTACGATGCCCACTGGGCTGATAGCATCGCCCTGATGCAGGTAAGCGTCACCGGCTTTGCCCGTATGGTAGAAATTACAAAAATCCTGGCTGACACATTATGCCAAGGAAATCTGGTCTTTACTTTAGAGGGCGGTTATCATCTCGAGGCATTGCCTTTTTCAATAAAAGCCACATTCGATACCCTTCTGGGGAATCGTGAAATTGATGACCCTCTGGGCAAACGAGAAACAAAGGAAAAACCTGTCGACTTCGATAACTTCATAAGAATAGTGAAGGATACCCACCACATAAAAATATAGCCCATTCCTCACGGGAGCACTCAGCAAAGCTGAAGCCCGATGATATCTGTCTTACATTATGCCAGCTAATGCCATGTACCCTTTTAAGGTCACCCCTAAGCCATCTAATGTAGCGCAGCCTTTTAAGGCTGCCTGAGGTTGGCAATGGGTGGGGCTGAAGCCCCGCACTACATATTCTGTCTCTTATTCCCCAAAACGTAACATGTAGCGCAGCCTTTTAAGGCTGCCTGAGGTTGGCAATGGGTGGGGCTAATGCCTCGCTTTGCTCACAATGACATTTCGCACTGCACTCAGGACAGAGCTAGTTCAGGCAGGCTTCCTGGCAAACCCCAGCCAGGAAAAGAACCTGCCCCACTCACCCTTATCCCAAACTACCAGCAGCGGGGCAGCAATGCACATGGAACTATAAGTGCCGCTAATAAGGCCGATGAGCAGCACCAGGATGAAATAGCGAATAGTGATTCCGCCGAAAAGTAAAACAGCCAGAATAACAAACAGCGTCGTCAGGCTGGTATTTAGAGACCGAGCTATTGTCTCCAGAATACTTGAGTTTACCGTAACTTCAAAGTCCTTGCTTATACCCTTGCTCACATTCTCCCGAATCCGGTCAAAGACAACAACCGTATTATTGACGCTGTAGCCAACAACAGTAAGCATGCCAGTGATAAACATGGCATCAATTTGAACCCCAGCTACCCAGCCCAAAATAGAGAAAACACCCATGACCACCAGTACATCATGAATTAGCGCTATAATGGCACACGTGCCCCAGCGGAATGGCTTAGGCATACGACGAAATGCCCAGGCGATATAGAACAACATAAACACTGCAGCAATCCCTATGGCAATAGCTGCATTGCGCCCAGTTTCAGTAGCTATAATCGGGGACACCGTATAATAATCACGCACAGTGACCTCAGTGTTTAGGTCTGCTCCCAGACTGCTGATTAGCTCTTGCTTCTCCTCAGTTGATATCTCTCTAACACGGACAAAGAAATCGCCCTCACCAGTGCGTTGAATCATTGCCTTGTCATAACCCAAGCCAGACAGTTCCTGGCGCAGTTGGTTTTGCTCCACTTCAGCATCAAAGCGAAGCGTCATAGTAGTACCGCTGCTGAAGTCAACCCCTGGCTCAAGCCCAAAGATAGCCAGCGAGATTATGCCCGGTATGATTACCACTGCCGATATAAGGAAAAACCAGAATCGCTTGCCCAAAATATCCATTATCTCTGAACTCCGTAAGCCGATGGACTAGTTACCGCACGGACTACAAAACGCAGGAATGTCCGTGTAACCACGATTGCTGAAAACATACTCAAAGCAACACCAATGAATAAGGTCAGGGCAAAACCTCTAACCATGAATGCCCCTAGCGTCCCGCCAAACCAATAAAGAACAATGCAGGCAATAAAAGTAGTAACATTGCTATCGCGGATAGCTGGCCAGGCGCGATTGAAACCGGTTTCAACCGCAGCACCTAAAGTACGTCCCGACCGCAACTCCTCCTTCATCCGCTCAAAGATAAGCACGTTGGCATCTACCGCCATGCCTATCGACAAAATCAAAGCGGCTACACCTGGCAAGGTCAAAGTTATCGGAACCAGCTTGAAAATTGCCGCCAACAAAACGCTATAAACAACCAGAGCACAAATAGCCACGAACCCGGACACACGATAATAAAGGACCATGAACAGCACTATTAACGCCAGTCCGATAGCTCCAGCTATAATGCTCTTTTTGATGGAATCAGCCCCCAGGGTGGCATCCACATCCTGCTCCTGGATAATCTTCAGCGGCACATCCAGAGAACCAGAGTTAAGCTGTATAGCTAGCGTCCTGGCTTCCTCCATACTCAAACCGGTAATAACCCCCCTCTCCTCAATTACCGCTTGGACTGTCGGCCACGAGATAGGCTCACCATCCAGGTATATGCCCAGAGGTTTGTGCAAATTGCGCTTGGTAATCTGTTCGAAAAGCACCGCGCCTTCCTCGTCCCACTCGAAAGCTACCTCAGGCTCATTGAGCTGCTGGCTTAAGTCCACATAAGCATTAGGCTTGAGA
>QYPU01000055.1 GCA_007280145.1 Dehalococcoidia bacterium
ACAGAATCACCAGGGTTGTAGACAAGAAAAAGGGCAACAAGAAAGAGCTCAAGAACAAAAGCGGCAAGGTATCAGCAGTCAATCCCGACCTGTGCATCGGCTGTGGTGTTTGCGTCTACAAGTGCCCCACGGAATCGCTCACGCTGGAGAGACGCGAGGTTATTGAAGACCCACCGAAAGATGCTCGCGAGTACACAAAGCTAGTTATGGCAGATTTCGCCGCTGCTCGAACCAAACGCGGACAAGGCGAGACAAAATCGTAACCGCTCAGTTACCCACAATACAACTTGACTACGAAACGAAGGGGGAATAAACCAATGTCACTAAGCGAGGATATAAAAGATTTCGGCCTCGACCTGGGCTACAGCAAAGTAGGCATTACCACCGCTGACAGCTTCCCTACCTACATTGCAGAACTCAACTCGCGGCGCGATATGTATAGATGGTATATCGAAAGCAATTTTCAGCCAATTACAGGCGCCAACCCCAAGAGCATCATGCCATCGGCCAAGTCTATCATTGCGGTGGTCTATGACGCCTCCAAGGAAGCCTTTCCTGAAAAGCTTGTTGGCAAGATAGGCCGCCTCTACCAGGCAAGATGCTACCTGACCCCACGCGACCGCATCAACGGGGCTCGACGTCAATTGATGCGGGAGTTCCTAGAGAGAAACGGGTGTAACGTAGCTCAACGACTGGTTGTTCCCGAGCGGTTATCAGCAGCTCGGGCAGGAGTCGTTACTTATGGGAAGAATACCTTCGCCTTCGCTGACGGAATAGGGTCATTCATCCTCATGACTGCCTTTGTCGTCAATGTTGAGCTTGACTACGATAAGCCTACTTTGGAGGAAAAATGCCCACCCAATTGCACAGCTTGTATTGACGCCTGCCCCACCGGGGCCTTATATGAACCGCTGAAGATGGACCCGCGCCGCTGCATCGCCTTCAACACTTTTATGGCTCAGGATAACTACCCCGGCGGCGTCACAAGCTACATCCCACCTGATATCAGGGAAAAGATGGGCACATGGATCCACGGTTGTGATATTTGCCAGGAGGTGTGCCCCAGAAACCAGAAAAGGTTAAAGGCAAAACTGCCCCAGAATGAGTTCTTAATCAAGGTAGCACAGGACTTTGAGCTCACCAAGCTACTGAATCTTTCTGATGAGTTCTACGCCAAAAGAGTGCAGCCATTGATGTACAACTATATCAGAGACAAAAAATACTTCCAGAGAAACGCCGCCATTGCCCTGGGGAATACGGGTGACCCTGCGTTCATCCCAGACCTTGCCCAGGCTATGCAGGACCCTGAAGAGCTGGTACGCGGCTATGCTGCCTGGGCACTAGGGAAGATCGGTGGGAGTCAGGCAAGACAAGTCCTGGAGGCCAGTCTGGCACGTGAAACAGCTCAGTCAGCCAGGAAAGAGATTGAGGTTGCCTTAGCTGCTGACTGAGCTAGCTAGTTAACACTAGTTAACAAATGTTTATATTAACAAATGAAAAAACATGATAAGATACTGAATCGATAAAAGGGAGGAAACATGCCAATTATCCGCACACCAGACGAATGTTTTAGCAACTTACCCGATTTCCCCTTCATGCCTCACTACGTTGAGATTAACGGATTGCGTGTGCACTACGTCGACGAAGGTGAAGGTGAAGTCATCCTTTGCCTGCATGGCGAACCAAGCTGGGCATACCTGTATCGCAAGATGATTCCACCCCTCTCAACCAAGCATCGTGTCATTGCGATGGATTTCATTGGCTTCGGACGGTCAGACAAGCTCACTGAGCGGGACGACTACTCTTTTCAGATGCACCATGATACACTGACAGGCTTCATCACGGCACTGGCACTTGACAATATAACGCTTGTGGCACAGGACTGGGGCGGAGAGCTTGGCCTACCAGTAGCAACTGAGATGCCACAGCGATTTGCTAGACTGGTTATAATGAATACTGGTTTGCCAACTGGCGACGAAACGCCGAGCGAAGGGTTTTTAAGATGGCGACACTTCGCCGAACGAGTGACAGACATGTCCATTGGGCGTGTCATACGCAGCAGTGCGGTATACCCTGACAGCATTCCACCAGAAGTCATCGCCGCATACGACGCACCATTTCCTGATGCTTCTTACAAGGCTGGCGCTGCCGTGTGGCCGTTGCTTGTGCCCATTCACCCAAACGACCCCGGTGCCGCCGAAATGAAACAGGCTCGGCAAATTCTATCCAAATGGGATAAACCAGCTCTGGTGATGTTCTCTGACGGTGACCCCATTACGCGAGGCGGAGACAGATTCTTCCGCAAGCTCATACCAACAGCCAAAGACCAGCCTGAAATCGTAATTAAAGATGCCGGCCACTTCCTTCAGGAGGAAAAGGGCAAGGAAATTGCCCAGTACATTCTGGACTTCATGGCTCGGACACCAATCGTCGACTGAACACATATTCAGGCACAGGGGATGAATATCGGCTCTTCCAGCTAACTTAAAACAGCCTCTAGCCCAAGCGAGATTAGAAGCCCGTTTCCGTTGTTTCAGAGATGCTCACCAGAAAGATGTTGGATAACGACCCCGATCGGATTCGAACCGACGATCTCCACCGTGACAGGGTGGCATGTTAGACCGCTACACCACGGGGCCATGCTTTCAAAAGACTCAAATCTGTTCGAGCAACCTTTGCAGACAAAAGTCTATCAATATGGCGTTTATCATGTCAAGCCAGTGTACTCGTTCATATGATCAGTGACACACTTGCCGACTACCGACTGTTTTCACATGTAGTGCAGTCTTTTAAGGCTGCCCAGGGGTGGTGGCAGGCATGGGCAGGGCTGAAGCCCTGCGCTACATGTTTATTATTTTGCTAATAGCGATACCGTGTGAGTGTCAACTATCTATCTGAACTAGATCAGAGTATCTCTGAAAGCTCTGGTAGCAGCACTTAGCCAGCTTATTAGGATACATAGCTCAAAAAAGCAAGCAATGCGTTCCTCGTACTCCTCAAGGATTAGCCAATGACAAACCATTTGTAATACCCTGATTCTTCAACGCTATTGATTGATTTTCTAACCCAAGTAGTATATGCTACATATCGGCTACTACTGCGTCAGGATTAATAATTGTTTGGGAATTGCCAAATGTTACCTTCAATGAGATCCATCACCCCCCACTTCACTTTCCAAGATAACAGAAAGAAAAGGTTAATGCACAGCAAAGGTTTATTCGCAGCCCTCGCTTTAACCATTATCCTGATGCCATTGTTACTCCTGGTATCTCCTGCCCCAGTTCATGCTGCTAGTGTTACTTTAAATCCCACCTCAGGCACTGTAGGCACATCTGTATTAATTAGTGGGGAGGGCTTTGTTGGTCATCTGGCCATCATTCACTGGGATGGCCAAGAGGTAGCCACAGATATCCCCATCTCTGAAACAGGTGGATTAACTTACAAATTAGATATCCCGCATACCTGCAAGGGCAACCACATTATTGAAGTTACCGATGATAGCCATTGGTCTGGTAGCTCGGCATCATCCACCTTCACTGTGCTTCCCGGGATAAAAGTCTTTCCACGCGTTGGCCGAGAAGGGACAAGAATTACTATCACCGGCAGCGGTTTCGCTGCTAACGAAGAGGGCATCGGAATAACTTGGGATGGTAATACCACTTCTAGCTCCCCTAGTACCGCTGATATGTCTGGTAAATGGCACGCCAGTTTGAATATTCCAGAGACAACCAGAGGTGAACATTTCATCGGCGCCTTCGGTAATTCGACAAAGGCATCTGAAGTTGCTGAAGCGCTGTTTATCGTATCTTATTGGGCAAAGGCAGAGCCAGTTTCTGGGCCAGTGGGTACGGAGATTGCAATCGACGGGTTTGGTTTTCGAATTGGCGAAGATGGACTCACCATAACTTATGATGGCAAAATAATCAAATGTAATATAGTGGCCGAGAGCGATGGCACTTTTAGCACTACCCTAAATATTCCACCCAGCACTCAAGGATACCACACAATCGGCATTTATGGCAGCAGCTTCACGCCAAAAGGGAATGTGCCCGATATTGACTTTGAAGTCACACCACAAATAAAACTACAGCCTGTATCAGGAAACAAAGGCACGAAGGTAGCCGTTGCGGGGAGCGGTTTTGCCAAAAATGAAGCAATAACCATCAGTTTTGATGAAATGGCACTAGCTATAGCAGCCGTCGCTGATGACGCAGGCAGCTTCAGCACCATCTTAGAAGTTCCTCAAAGCAAAGGCAAAGAGCATACTATAAGTGCCACAGGCAGCAACAATAATTCTGCCCAGGCTGGGTTCATCACAGAGAAGACCCCACCCTCAGCACCACAATTATTATCCCCCGAGCAAGGGGATAAGCTAGAAATCTTTAGCTCAGTTGGCGATGTGGTCATTGGAACTGTTAAATGTCTGTTCAGAATTACCGACTCCTTGCAAAGTTCCAAACCAGTTCTGGCTACTTTTGATTGGACAGATGTTGCTGAGTCCGGTGATGTAAGCTACGTTTTTCAAGTTGCTAACACTGACGACTTCTCGTCACCCATATTAGTCAAAGAGAATTTAGCTGATTCAGAGTATGCTGTGCCCAAGGAGGATGCCCTGACTTCAGGAAGCTACAGTTGGAGAATAAAGGCTATCGATTACGTTGGGAATGAAAGCCCATGGTCTGAGGTACGGGAATTTGAACTGATTCCAATGTCTACCCTAGTCCTCATCCTATCTCTAGCCATTCCGGTGCTATTTATAGCTGTTGTGGTAGCATTGGGGATATTAACTTGGCGGGCAGAAAGATCGAAACTATGAGAAGGCTTCCATTAGGTCAACTTGTCTCCTGCTGCTATTATGTGATATATTTGATTTGAAGAGATTCTAATTAGCCGCTAGGGGTGCTCAGAGCAAAAATTCCAGGCTGAGACTCCGATAGGACGGAGAACCCTTGAAACCTGACCTTGGTAATTCGAGCGTAGGGAAGCGGTATCAAACCAAGGGTTTAGCGCTGCGGGCTAAAGCTCTTGGTTTTTTGATTTGGAGAGTGAAATGACTCAACTAGAGCTAGCAAGGCAGGGAATTCTATCATCCCAAATGAAGTACATAGCTCAACAGGAAGATGTGAGCGAGGAATTTATTCAGCAATACGTAGCTGAAGGCAAAATCATAATCCCAGCTAATGTTAATCATGTTAACCTCGTTCCCCACGGCATAGGCAAGGGGCTAACTATCAAGGTTAACGCTAATATTGGCACCTCGTCAGATTAT
This sequence comes from Dehalococcoidia bacterium, assembly GCA_007280145.1. Lineage (GTDB taxonomy): Bacteria > Chloroflexota > Dehalococcoidia > GIF9 > UBA5629 > QYPU01. The sequence goes on from QYPU01000055.1 coordinate 5,270, forward strand.
GGCACTACAGACAGTGAACTAGAGAAATTGCATACCGCTATCCACTTCGGTGCTGACGCAGTTATGGATTTGAGCACTGGGGGTGACATTACAGCCACTCGCCAAGTTATTATCGCTGCTAGCACCCTGCCCGTAGGCACTGTGCCTATATATCAAGCTGGGCTCGAAGCTATCGAGCGACACGGAGCAATAGTAAACATGACTGTTGATGAAATCTTCGCTGTGATTGAGCAGCAAGCTAAAGATGGCGTTGATTTCATGACTGTTCATTGTGGTGTTACCCAGGCAGCTATTGCTCGGCTAAAAAAGCAAAGTAGAGTGACTGATATCGTATCCCGAGGTGGCGCCTTTCTTATTGGTTGGATGTTACACAACGGCCAAGAAAATCCCCTTTATGAGTATTATGACCGTCTATTGGATTTAGCCCACAGATTCGATGTGACTCTAAGCTTGGGCGACGGTATGCGCCCGGGGAGCTTAGCTGATGCTACTGACCGAGCTCAGGTCGAAGAGCTAATTATCCTCGGTGAATTAGTAGAGCAAGCTTGGGAAGCTGGTGTTCAAGTGATGGTAGAAGGTCCGGGACATCTACCGCTAGACCAGATTGCTACCAATGTCCAGCTAGAAAAAAGCCTTTGCCGCGGAGCTCCGTTTTACGTCCTTGGCCCCCTAGTAACTGATGTTGCTGCTGGCTATGACCACATCACCGCCGCTATCGGCGGCGCTATCGCCGCTGCCTCAGGAGCTGATTTCCTATGCTACGTTACGCCAGCGGAGCATCTTTCACTCCCCGATGCTGAGGATGTAAAAATAGGAGTAATAGCCTCACGCATCGCTGCTCATGCTGCTGATATTGCCAGAGGCATAAAGAAAGCGAGCGAGTGGGACAAGAAGATGTCTGCTGCCAGAAAAAATCTTGATTGGAAATCCCAAGCTGAATTGTCCCTAGACCCAGAAAAGGTTCAGATGGTTCACGATAAATATGCTACTGCTGGGCCAGCTTGCAGTATGTGCGGCAACTACTGCGCTATGGCATTGGTAGAGAAATATCTAGGAATTTCAGCAACCAAATGTTAATCCTATCAATCATAAAAGAGGATGAAAGCAGAGATAATCTCCATCGGCACTGAACTTCTCTTAGGAGAGATAATTGACACGAACTCCGCTTACCTCGCCAGTCGACTACCTCTGCTCGGGCTTGACCTTCATTTCATATCCACAGTCGGTGATAACCAGCAGAGGCTAGTCAAAACTCTAAAACAAGCTTGGCAAAGGTCAGACATTATTATCACCACCGGCGGTTTGGGCCCTACAGAAGACGACATAACCCGTGAGGCTGTTGCCGAGTTAGTTGATGAAGAGTTAAAGATCGATCCCACCTTAGCGCAAGAAATACAAAACGTCTTCACTAAATATGGCCTAGAGATGCCACCTAATAATATTAAACAGGCGGCAGTCATCCCCTCGGCTCAAGTAATTCCAGGTCGAGGCACTGCCCCAGGTTGGTGGTTAGAGCAAGACGGACGGATAATTATAGTCATGCCTGGGCCACCGCGTGAAATGCAATCAATGTGGGAGAAACAAGTCTTTCCTAAACTACAACAACGAATGAGGGGTGTCGTCATCATCTCAAGAACACTTAAAACCTTTGGTCTGAGTGAATCCAAAGTAGACGAACTGGTAAATCCTTTTCTCACCACAAGTAACCCCAGCTTAGGAATCTATGCTAAATCTGATGGAATTCACTTGCGTATCGCAGCCAAAGGTCACTCCGTGACTGAAGCACAAGAGTTGATTGCTCAACGGGAAGCTGACATTCGGGCAATTCTAGATGATTATACTTGGGGGATAGATTCTGATACTCTTGAGAGTATTGTTGGTGCATTACTCATGGCAAAGGGGCTAAGCCTAGCCACTATGGAATCTTGCACCGGCGGCCTTCTAGCCAATACCATTACCAATGCCCCAGGAAGCTCGACGTATTTCAAAGGAGGCTTGGTTGCCTATACTGATAAAGCTAAAACAGCTTTTGGCACTGATGCACAGCTTATTTCTCAATACGGCGCTATTAGCGCTGAACTAGCCAAGGCTATGGCAACTATCGCTCGAGAAAAACTAGGAGCAGCTATTGGCATTGGCCTTACCGGGGTCACGGGGCCAACGGAGAGCGAAGGTAAACCGATTGGCACAATATTCATCAGCATCGACAATGGACACGGCCAGCAAAGCTCCACTAGAAATTACCCCGGTAACCGCTTACAAGTAAAGCAAAGGGCAGTCATCTCAGCCCTTTTTGAACTAAGGAGAATTTTGCTTCAGGAGGAACCATGCACCTAATTATTGATGGTTATGGAAACAACTCAAAACTTATGCAGGATGAAGAATTTATCTACAAGCTACTAGATTCCTACCCTTCTCAGATTGGGATGACCAAGATTTCTGCTCCGGTTGTCTTTAGATATGTTGGTTCTAAGCCAGAAGATTGGGGGATTTCTGGGTTTGTCTTTATCGCCGAGAGTCATATTAGTATTCATACCTTCGCTGAACGTCGCTACGTCAATATCGACGTTTTCTCATGCAGGGATTTCAATGCCGAGCAGGCTATCAAGGATTTCAGAGATAAATTTCAGCTAACCAGGTTGACAAGTCGCCTAATTAACAGGAATTGGAACATAACAGAGCTTGCAGAAGCTAATAAAATACCTCAACTCCATCCAGTATGAAGAATGAAAAATCTAGAACCTTTATTTTCCCACCACAAAACTTTGCTGGTTTATCATCTCCCTATGCCGATTTAGAAACAGCCAGAGTAGCCATTTTGCCGGTGCCTTATGATAGCACTACCGAATGGCACAGCGGCGCCCGCGAGGGGCCACAAGCCATTATTAACGCCTCACAGTATTTAGAATTATATGATATAGAGATTGAACGGGAGATACACAAGGTAGGAATTCATACCTTGCCGGCAATCCAGCCTTTACTAAGCAGCCCTGAGGAGATGGTTCAACGAGTCTATCACGTAGCCAAAGAATTGGTCCAACAGGCAAAATTTGTAGTAATGCTAGGAGGAGAACATTCTCTTAGTCTAGGGGCAGTTCGAGCTCTTAGAGAAAAACATCAGGATCTTTGCGTATTACAGTTAGATGCTCATGCTGACCTTCGCGATGAATATTCAGGGACCCAATATAGTCACGCCTGTGTTATGCGTCGTGTCTTTGAGCTTTGCCCCATTGTTCAAGTTGGAATACGAAGCTTAAGTCGGGAAGAACAACAGTTTTTAAACCAAAACAAAATGCAGCCATTTTACGCTTCGACACCAGCACCAAGCCTAGCTCCGCTTCAGCAGATAATAGCTTCACTGCCTGACAATGTTTATATATCCATTGATTTAGACGTCTTCGACCCCTCAATTATGTCAGCAGTAGGCACACCTGAACCGGGTGGCTTGCAATGGCACGAAGTTTTAAATTTACTAAAATTAGTAGCTCTGCACAAGCACGTTATTGGCTTTGACCTTATGGAACTATGTCCTAAGGAAGGCCCTGCTTCCTGTGCTTTTCTAGCAGCTAAACTAGCCTACAAACTCATCGGCTACGCTACATCATGAGAGTCCAAAAATGGGGAGCAGCTTCAAGCTAGGTGAGATTTTCGGCATTCCGGTGCGGCTGCATTATACGTGGTTCTTCATCTTCCTTCTAGCCAAAACCTGTTTTAGCTTTATCAGTGTAGGCAACCAAGCCTCCTCCAAATCCGTGCCGAGTTGGGAGTGTACAAATGGTTGACATCTCCTGCCCACTTGTTCTATCATTAACCAGACTGAGAGCATAAATATGGCCTTGCAAAATACGCTTGGTTCAACCTCAACTAGTTCTAGCTTAAGACAAATTGCCACTCAGTTTCTTCTAACACTGCCCTCCGAGCAGAGGCTGGAAGCCCAACAAGAAGTATACAAATTTGTACGTTGGTATGGAGAAGAACGTCCGCTAAGCGAACTTACTATCCCTGAAGTAGCCAATTATACTGAGCAGATTACCTCGTCAACTACTGAGCCAGCAGAAAAGTTAGGAATAGTCAAAACCTTTCTCGCTTACGGCCACAAGCAGGGCTTGACAAAAACAAACCTGGCCGCCCACCTCAAGATTAAGAAGACTCCATCTAAATCTGCCTCCCCTTCCAGGCGACATTATCGCAAAACAGCTATGCTGACTGCTCAAGGCTATGCTAACTTACAGGCCGAACTCACTGCTCTCAGGAACAAGCGACCCCTTATAGCTGAGGAGTTGCGGAAGGCCGCGGCTGACAAAGATTTCCGCGAAAATGCTCCCCTAGAGGCAACTCGAGAGTACCAAGGTCAGTTGGAGGCACGAATTAAGAAACTGGAATTAACTTTAAGCATGGCAACAGTGATGGATGAGAAACAGGACACTAACCATGAAATAACTATTGGAGACACGGTGGTACTCCAGGATTTAGCTTCCGGGGAACAAGCAGTTTACACACTAGTTGACAGCAGCGAAGCCAATCCAAGTGAAGGCAAAATCTCCGTCGCTTCACCCATAGGGCAAGCATTATTAGGCCAGCAGAAGGATGACAAAGTTGATGTTATAGCACCGGCCGGCATTCTACACTACCAAATTGAAGACATTAAGCACCGTTGAACTCACATTTTAGAAGATAGCGATGAGACATTCCTCGTGAAGATTCAGGGCCTATACAAACGAGAAATCCTGTATTATAATATCAACCAGAAAACTGCCGGAAGGACAAGGCTAGTTGCTGTGAGCTTGCCTCATAACTAACTGGCACAACTTGAAGATACAGTGTACAAATCTATAAAACTTTAAAGGAGGTACAAATGGATTTTGGTTTTACGGATGAACAAATAGCACGGAGAAAGGAATTCAGTGACGTTTGCAAGGACCTAGCGGCGAAAAGGCCAGCAGAGTACGTGGGATTCGAGAGCGCGTATGACAATGAGCCATCTTGGGAGTATTACAAACTCTGCGCCAAGGAATTTGGCAAAAGAGGATGGCTCACCCTCGATTGGCCGGCAGAATACGGGGGCTCAGGAACTATGATGGACCGAGTCCTCTTTTCCGAAGCGAGAGGATACTATGGTGTTGGAGGAGTAGATGTCTTCGGGATAGGAATGCTTGCGCCGACACTTCTGGCTGCAGCAAGTGAGGAGGTAAAGAAGAAATTCCTGCCCCCAATCGCCGCAGGAGATGTGACCTGGTGTGAGCTATGGAGCGAGCCCAACGCAGGATCCGACCTGGCATCTCTAACCGCCACGGCGATAAGGAAAGGCGATGAATACATAATGAATGGGCAAAAAACGTGGACCACGGGTGCTCACAGGGCTGACTGGGCCTTTGGAGTATTCAAGAGCGACCCTGAGGGACGCCCGCATCACAATCTCGTCTTTCTACTGTTCGATATGAAGACGCCCGGCATCGAGGTAAGGCCTATCCCATTCACTAATGGCACACATATATATAATGAGGTTTATCTTGACGATGTTCACGTACCGGCGGAGAATATCGTGGGCCAAGAAAACGAAGGGTGGGCTATCGTTAACCTTCTCGCTGGCTTCGAGAGGTCCAATATAGACGCAATCATGGCACTGATACGACAACTGGAAGACCTGGTGACCTATTGTAATGTGACCAAGCGAAACGGCCAGCCCCTATCTAAGGACCCGCTCATCCGTAACCGACTGGCACAGACAGCCTGCGAACTTGAGGCAGCCCGCACTCTAGCATACCGGGTAGCCGATTTACAGAACAGGAACGAAATGTCTCTGATGGACGCTTCAGCATTGAAAGTATTCGCCAGCGAACTAGGAGAGCGCTATGCTTCCTTAGCAACAGATGTTGCGGGCCCTTATGGCCAGGTCAAGTTTTCACGCTGGGCACCTTTGAATGGCCTTTTGGAGGCTATGTATCACGAGTGCTTCGTATTCACCATCTCTATGGGCACAAACGAGATACAGAAGAATATCATTGCCTGGTATGGCTTGGGTTTGCCCAGAATGAGATAAAAATAAACCAGACTTTATAGTAGGAGGAATCATGGACCTTACATTTAATGAAACACAAGAGATATTAAGAAAGATGGCACGGGACTTCCTGATAACAGAATGCCCCAAGAGCCTGGTGAGAGAGCTTGAGGACAGCGAGAAAGGGTATTCTCCTGAGCTTTGGAAGAAGATGGCCGAGCTAGGATGGATGGGATTAATCATTCCTGAGGAATATGATGGTATGGGTTATACCTTCCAAGACCTGACAGTTCTCCTTGAGGAAACAGGAAGGAACATTCTACCTGGCCCCCTGGTCTGCACCATAACGAGTACTTTCCCCATCCTCGACGCGGGTACAGAGAACCAAAAGAAAGAATTCCTGCCAAAGGTAGCCAGTGGAGAGTTAATTCTTACTACAGCACTGCTCGAAGCCGAGGGTACATTTAGTGCCTCTGGAATTGCTGTAAAAGCAACGCCCAAAGGAGAGGACTTTGTAATCAACGGCACAAAGCTCTTTGTGGAAATGGCTCATGCCGCTGATTACATCATCTGTGTCACCAGGACAAAAGACGGAGCATCACCCGAAGATGGAATCACTCTATTCATAGTTGATGCCAAGGCCTCTGGAATAAGCTGCGAAGTGATTCCTACCATAGCCGCAGACAAGCTATGCGAAGTGCAATTCAAGAACGTACTTGTACCCAAGAAAAACATGCTGGGTGAACTGGATAAAGGATGGCCTATCATAGAGAAGATGCTTGAGAAAGGAGCTATTGCCAAATGCGCCGAGTCCCTCGGCGGCATGCAAGCCGCTGTTGAGATGACCATAGCATATTCCAAGGACAGAGTCCAATACGGTAGGCCTATTGGAGCTTTCCAGGCACTCCAGCACATGATGGCCGACTTGTGGACTACCATGACCACCAGCCGGTATTTGGTTTACGAGGCAGCATGGATAGAATCAGAAGGGCTCCCTTGCGCTAAGGAAGCCTCCATGGCAAAAGCCTATGTCAACGACGCCTATAAGTATGTGACCAGATGGTCAATAAGGCTACATGGCGGCATTGGCACCAGCAGGGACCATGATATATCTCTTTACTACCTGAGGGCTAAGGCTGCAGACACTGCTTTTGGTAACACTGACTTACACAGGGAGTTAGTAGCTCAAAAGATTGGGCTTATATAAGCTCATTTAGCAATGAGCAGTTACTTAGCCCCTCCACGTGGAGGGGCTAAGTAACTTTTTTCTAGCTGCGTCCAATGCTCCCTCTATTATCTCCTTAGTTATGTATGCAGCCATTCGTTCCTTCTTCCCCATCTGGTTAAGTACATAGTCTATCTCCACCCAGATAGCCACGCCACAAACCCCAGATTTATCTCTAAGTCTGACATTCATCAACAGCTTTGGCCACTTCTTATTGCCTCACCAACCAGCTTATGCTATACTGATGAGCAGCTTTGATTAAAGGTGACGTCTAAAATCAGGAGGTTTAGAATTTGCAGGAGTCTATCTCAATTAAACAACTCCTAGAGGCCGGAGCCCATTTTGGGCATTTGACCGGACATTGGCATCCACGCATGAAAAACTACATTTTCACCGAACGCAATGGCATCCACATTATTGACTTGGAACAAACTGTAACCATGCTAGATAAGGTCTGTACCTACATCAAAGATTTGGTCAGTGACGGGCAAAGCCTCCTCTTTGTCGGGACTAAGAAGCAAGCTCAGGAAACAATCGAAGAAGAAGCTAAGCGATGTGGTATGTATTATGTTAACCAGAGATGGCTGGGGGGGATGCTAACCAATTTTGTCACCATCCAATCCAGAATAGATTATCTAGTTCGCCTTGAGGATAGAAAGGAAAGAGGTGAGCTAGATTATTTACCCAAGAAAGAAAAGTTGAAGGTTGAAAAGGAACTATCACGTCTTAACAAACTAGTGGGTGGTTTTAAGGAAATGACTACTCTTCCAGGAGCTATATTTATCGTCGACCCGATTAAAGAGAAAATAGCCATAGCGGAAGCAAAGAGGGTTGGTATACCCATCTTGGCCATGGTAGACACAAATTGCAATCCCATGGATATCGATCATCCCATTCCAGCCAACGATGATGCTGTAAAGACAATCAAGCTTATATGCAACAAGATAGCTGATGCTGTTCTAGAAGGTAAAATGATTAAGGAGTCTGGCGGAATAGAAATCACTGAACCAGCCCCAGCGGAAATGGAACCCGCTGAATTGCTAGAGTCATATGTTTTCACCCCTGACGAAAGCGAATAAACAGGCAGGGCATTGAGACTACCCCCACAAATAAGGAGGGAAAGGTTGCAAATTTCAACTGAAGCGGTAAAGGAACTCAGGGGAAGAAGCGGCGCTGGCATTATGGACTGCAAAAAAGCTCTCCTTGAAACAGAGGGAGACATCGAAAGAGCAGCCGAGGTTCTTAACCAACGTGGACTTGCCTTAGCCCACAAGAAAGCTGGCCGCACTGCAGGCCAAGGAACAGTTGAAGCTTATGTCCACACAGGTGGACAAGTTGGAGCAATGGTAGAGGTCAACTGTGAAACTGATTTCGTCGCCCGTACCGGTGAATTCAAAGAACTAGCTCATAATCTAGCTTTACAAATAGCGGCTATGGACCCTCAATTCATTTCCCAAGAAGAAATCCCACCAGATACAGACATAGACCCTCAAGCAGCTTGCCTTCTCCTCCAGCCTTTTATCAAAGACCCTAATAAGACCATTCAAGACATAATCACTGAGACAATAGCCAGAGTCGGTGAGAATATCAAAGTACGCAGATTCAGCAGGTTCGAGCTAGGCTATTAGAAATGGCAATAACTAAGCCAAAATATAAACGCATCTTGCTTAAGCTAAGTGGTGAGGCTCTCAGAGGCAAGAAGGACTTTGGCATCGACCATTCGGTCCTAACCCGTGTAGCTCTGCAAATAAAGCAAGTAATTCAGCAGGAGGTTGAGGTAGCCATAGTTGTCGGGGGAGGCAACTTCTGGCGTGGTACCGGCACTGAAGCCAAAGGAATGGACCGAGCCACAGCTGACTATGCAGGAATGCTAGCTACAATAATCAACGCCCTAGCTCTTCAAGACTCCTTAGAAAATGAGGGGGTTACTACCAGAACTCAATCAGCAATCGATGTCCAAGTTATAGCCGAGCCTTACATCCGCCGTCGAGCTATTCGCCATCTAGAGAAAAAACGAGCAGTTATTTTCGCTGGAGGCACGGGGAATCCTTACATGACTACAGACACTGCTGCAGCATTACGAGCTATTGAAATCGGTGCTGAAGTTCTCTTGGTAGCCAAAAATAGAGTCGACGGTGTATATAATGCCGACCCCATCAAAAATCCACAGGCAAAAAAATTTGATCGTCTAACCCATCAAGATGCTTTAAACCTACACCTCCAGGTAATGGATATCACTGCTTTCTCCCTATGTCAAGAGAACAAACTCCCCATAATAATCTTCGATCTCCAGAAACAACAAAGCATAAAGCGTGTCATCTTCGGAGAACCCATCGGCACTCTTGTTGCTAATGAAGGAGAAATCTGAATGATTGAACAAATACTTCTCAATACAAATAGCAAAATGCAAAAGGCTGCCGATGCTTTGACACGGGACCTAGCAGGCATCCGCACAGGACGGGCCACTCCAGCTTTAGTTGAACATATCAGAGTTGATTACCATGGTGTTCCCACTCCAGTTAACCAAATCGCCTCCATCTCCGTTCCTGAAGCCAAAATGATACTTATCCAACCATGGGACCGTACTTCAATCCGCAGCATTGAGAAGGCTATTCTCCAATCTAACCTCGGCCTTAATCCAACAAATGACAGCAATATTATACGTATAGCTATTCCGCCACTCAGTGAGGAGCGACGTAAAGAGCTAACCAAAGTCGTTCACAAGAGACTAGAAGAAGCAAGAGTCACCCTGCGTAATTTAAGGCGGGAAAGCATCGAGAAATTAAAGGGGGGAGAGAAAAACAAGGAGATATCTCAGGACCAATACGCACGCGCTTCTGAGCAGCTTCAGAAACTCACTGATAACTTCATCGAAAAGGTTGATGACATAGGGCAAGATAAAGAAACAGAGATAATGGAGGTCTAAAAACTCATAACTCCGCAGCCCACCCTTTTCCAAAGAGGCAAATAGCAACCGATAAAGAGTCAAAACAGTAAACATGCCAACATCAAAAATCTTACCAATGTCTAGCACCTATAATCACCATCAGCATCACTTTAGACAACCAGAGCCTGAGGAATAAGGATGCTCAGGCAGAGAATTCTTACTGCTATTATTGGCTTACCACTCCTCATCGCCATAATTTGGTTTGGTGAACCTTGGTTTACACTCCTGATAGTCGTTATGGCTATACTGGGTAGCCTCGAGTTCTACCGAATGGCAAGCCATTCTAAAATACAGCCGATTACTTATTTTGGTGTAGCTTGGGTCTTCTTGTTTGTGCTCAGCCCCCATTGCCCACATGCCGCTACAACGCCTTTCCTCATCACTTCAGCCATAGTCATCTCACTAATCTGGCTGCTGTTTCGGTCTCCAAGGGAACAGGCTTTTAACAACTGGGCATGGACAATAGCTGGAATCCTTTATGTTGGCTGGATGCTCAGCTACTGGGTTGACCTCAGAAACCTGGAGGCTGGCAGGGAATGGGTATTCTGGGCTATATTAATTACACTCGCTAGCGATACCTGCGCTTTTTTTGTCGGCAGAGCGTGGGGTAAACACCCTCTAACTCCAGCCATAAGTCCCGGTAAAACTTGGGAGGGAGCTATAGGCGGGCTACTAGCTGGCATCATAGCTTCCTTAATTCTCAGTACAAGCTTTTCCCTGCCTATCAATTACTGGCAGATGGTACTTCTAGGCTGTGTTATCAGTATATTCGCTCAGCTTGGTGATTTAGTGGAGTCGTTACTCAAGCGTAACACAGGTGTCAAGGACTCAGGTAAGCTACTACCAGGGCACGGCGGCATCCTCGACCGCATTGACAGTCTCATATTTACCGGGGTTGTAGTATACTATTGTATAGTATTTATCATATCGTGAGTACTCATGAAAAGGTTAGCCATCTTAGGCTCAACAGGTTCAATAGGACAGCAAACTCTCGAGATAGTAAGAAGCTTCCCTGACAAATTCAGTGTTGTAGGATTGGCTGGTGGGGAAAACACTGGTCTGCTAGCCAAGCAAATAAGTCAATTCCAGCCTCAACTGGTCTATTCAACATCTAAGCTCAGCCTGTCCAACAAGGCAAAGTTCTCACCCATGGAGGAGATAGCTAGTCATCCTGAAGTCGACCTTGTTGTCATAGCTACCTCAGGCAAAATAGGATTAACCCCAACTTTAGCAGCCATAAGAGCCAGCAAAAAGATAGCGCTCGCCAATAAAGAGATACTAGTTATGGCAGGTAAAATTATTACTGCAGAAGCTAAACGGTATCGCGCACAGATTCTGCCTATCGATAGCGAGCATAGCGCCATATGGCAGTGCCTCCGCGGGGAGAAAGCTAAGGTGGCACAACTCATTCTAACAGCCTCAGGAGGACCCTTGTATCACTATTCTCCATCGCAATTAGCCAAAGTCACCGCAGAAGAAGCTCTTCAACATCCTACCTGGAAAATGGGGAGGAAAGTAACTATCGATTCAGCAACTCTTATGAACAAGGGGCTGGAGGCAATCGAAGCTCACTGGCTTTTCTCCATCCCCTTCGACAAAATTGAAATTGCGATTCACCCCCAGAGCATTGTCCACTCCTTAGTAGAATTCGCAGACAGCTCAGTAAAAGCCCAACTCAGCTTCCCCGACATGCGTCTGCCTATTCAATACGCCTTATCCTACCCCGAACGCCTGCCCAACTCTAAGTTACCACGTCTTGATTTAATCCAAGTCAATTCGCTAACTTTCGAGCCAGTGAATTACAGCAATTTCCCCTGCTTAGAACTAGCATTGGATGCCGGCAAAAAAGGAGGGACTTATCCTGCCGTGCTCTGTGCTGCTGATGAAATAGCAATCGAACTCTTTCTCACCGGACATACCAATTTTCCCGGCATTGCTGAGATAATAGCCAAGACTATCAAGTCACACCAAGGCATAGTCGACCCGACTCTAGGTGAGATTCTAGCTGCTGATGCCTGGGGCAGAGAAACTGCCCTTAAGGTCGCCAGAGAGGAAAGCCTATGTTATTAACGATAGTCATCTTTATAGCTATATTAGTACTACTTATCCTTGCCCATGAGCTCGGACATTTCATGACAGCTAAGCTCTCGGGAGTAAAAGTAGAGGAATTCGGCATCGGTTTTCCCCCCCGCCTTCTCAGTTTCAAGCGGGGAGACACTGTATATTCACTAAACGCTGTTCCCCTTGGTGGCTTCACCAAGTTGTTGGGCGAAGAAGACCCAACATTGCGAGGCAGCTTGGCCAGTAAAAGCATCGCCACCAGAGTCTTAGTTCTTAGCGCCGGTTCACTTATGAATATCTTGCTCCCAATTGTCCTTTTCTCAACTGCCTTTATGATTCCTCACGATATGTTATTAGAAAAAGTACAGATAGAAGAGGTGGCTCCGGGCTCGCCAGCTCAAAGTGCTGGAATTGAGCCTGGAGATACTATCCTGGAAATAAACGGCCACCCAATTAAAAACCGCGGTGATATCGGTTATCTCATCCATCTCAACCTTGGCTCGGAAGTAAATATCTTGCTAGAGAAAACTGACTTCAGCTCAAAAGAAGTAAATGTAAAACCAAGGTGGAATCCACCAAAAGGACAGGGAGCCATTGGCATCGTTATCACCGGTGTGGATAGCACTATAGTCCGCGAGTCTTATCCTTTCTGGAAGGCAATCCCCTCAAGCATAACTCACTGCTGGGAAATTCTCATCCTATTCCGAAACGAAATAGTAACTTGGTTTCTTGGAGCAACCCCTCAGCTAGCTGGTCCGATAGGTATTGCCGAACTGACTGGAGAGGTAGCCAAAGCTGGTTTCAGCGCCTTGCTTGAGTTCACTGCTTTAATCAGTATAAATTTAGCCATCATTAACTTATTTCCTTTCCCGGGCCTGGACGGAGGCAGACTCGTCTTCGTGGCTTTAGAGTGGGTCCGGCGGGGGAAAAGGATACCACCACAAAAAGAGGGGCTTGTCCACCTCATTGGCTTCATAGTATTAATAATAGTAATCGCCGTGGTAAGCTACTATGATATTATACGCATTATTCAAGGGGAGAGCTTGCTGCCTTGATAGCTCGTCGGCCATCTAAATCTATTACAGTTGGAACAGTAACCATAGGCGGGGATGCTCCTATTATAGTCCAGTCTATGACCAAAACTGATACGAGGAACATGCCAGCTACCATAGCTCAAATTAAGGAGCTTGCTGATTGTGGTTGCGAGATAGTCAGAGTAGCCGTGCCCGATACCGAAGCCGCGCAGGCTATTTCAACTATTAAGCAGAGTACCTCTATCCCAATCATCGCCGACATCCACTTCGATTATCGACTTGCCCTGGCGGCGCTTGAAGCCGGCGCTGACGGACTCCGTTTGAACCCAGGCAATATTCGTGACCCCGAACAGATTGCCAAGATAGTTCGGGCTGCCAAGGAAAGACAGATACCCATCCGCATCGGCATCAACGCTGGAAGTCTACCACCAGCTCCAAAGCCATGCTCGTCTGTAGCTGAGCACATGGTCAACACAGCACTGGAGCAAATCAACTTATTAGAAAGCCTCAATTTTGATTTAATTAAGGTTTCGCTTAAAGCTTTTGATGTACCCACTACAATCGAGGCTTATAGACTAATAGCCCCCCAAACACCCCACCCTTTGCATCTAGGTATAACCGAGGCAGGGCTTCCCAAAGCAGGAGCTATCCGCAGTGCAGTAGGCATTGGCATACTGCTTCACGAAGGCATCGGCGACACTATCCGCGTCTCCCTCAGCGCCCACCCCCGCGAAGAGGTAAATGCCGCTTATGAAATCTTAAAAAGCCTCGGTCTTCGCCAACATGGCCCTACTTTGATAAGCTGCCCAGGCTGCGGACGGTCTGAGGTAGATATAATTGGCCTGGCTGAATCTGTAGATAAAAGCCTGAGGGGAATAACTAAACCTATCAAGGTTGCCGTCATGGGCTGCGTTGTCAACGGTCCTGGTGAAGCAAAGGACGCCGATGTCGGCATCGCCTGCGGCAAAGGCAGAGGCGCTATCTTTAGAAAAGGCAAAGTGGTAAGCACTGTC